>DYES01000045.1 GCA_020725585.1 Desulfovirgula sp. | reverse complement strand
GGCCATATCCTTGATGCAGATGGAATCGGCCCCCATCTGGGCCAGCTGGACCGCCACTTTCACATAGTGTTCGGTCGTGTGCACCGGGCTGACGGTATAAACTACCACCGCCTGGGTGTGCGCCCCTGCTTTTTTGGCCGCCTGGATGGGCACGGCCAGGTTGTCCAGGTCATTCAACGCATCAAAGATGCGGAGAATGTCAATACCGTTCTCCACCGCCTTAGCAACAAAGGCTTCCACCACATCATCGGGATAATGGTGGTAACCCACCAGAGACTGGCCCCGTAAAAGCATCTGCAGCGGGGTATGTCTAATGTGCTTTTTTAATAACCGCAGGCGCTCCCAGGGATCTTCGTTCAGGTAACGCATGCACACATCAAAGGTGGCTCCGCCCCACACCTCCAGGGAATGATAACCCACTGCATCCAGCTTTTCTAAAACAGGCAGCATATCTTGGGTGCGCATGCGCGTAGCCCAAAGACTCTGGTGACCATCACGCAGAGTTGTGTCGGTTATTCTTAAACCCATCGAAAGCCACCTTGCCTAAAAAAGGCAACAATAAAAAAATAATTCAGGTTACAACACATTTGTAAACTGAATCTCCTCTCGAAATCACTTAACTGCTATTATATTTAAACGCGCCGCCTTTGAAAATGGGGTTTACACAAGTATACAATATATTTAGCCCGACAATATACTTAGCCCGGCCCTGCAGGAAAACGAGCGTCTTTCCTATTCCTCTCCCATCGCCTTAAAAACGCTTTCTAAGCCTTCTCGTCAGACCTGTATACCTTTCCTGCGGGCGCGCGTTTTTTATCGCCATGGCCAGGGCTCTTTTGTCGCCAACGATGATCATCAGCTTTTTCGCCCGGGTAATGGCAGTGTAAATTAAATTCCTTTGCAGCATCACATAGTGCTGCCGGAGCAAGGGGAGGATAACTGCCGGATACTCGCTCCCCTGAGATTTATGCACCGAAATTGCGTACGCCAGAGTGAGTTCATCCAGGTCGTTATAATCATAGTTAACCAGCCTTTCCTCAAACTGCACGAATATTTCCTGTTCTTCCAGGTCGATATGCGTTATCCTTCCGATATCGCCATTAAACACTTCCTTTTCATAATTATTCTTTATTTGCATTACTTTATCGTGCAACCGGAATATATTACCCCCGCGTATAATTTCCCTGCCCCGGGGATTAAGCAGTGCCTGCAGTTCTTTGTTTAACCTTTCCACCCCGGCGGAACCTTTCCGCAATGGACTCAACACCTGAATGTCACGCAAGGGGTGAAAACCAAAAGTCCCGGGTATTTTTTGCGCGCAGAGTTCTTTTAATGTCCGGACGGCTTCTTCCGGGTCCTTTTTTTCCAGAAAATAAAAGTCCAGGCCCTTACCTTTTTTTAAGAGAGGAAATTCACCCCGGTTTACCCGGTGGGCATTGACCACGATCATGCTTTGGCTCGCCTGCCGGAATATCTCCGTCAGGGTAATTACTTCCACTGTCCCGGATTTTATAATATCCTTTAAAACATTACCCGGTCCCACAGAAGGGAGCTGATCTACATCACCCACCAAAATCAGGGTGGCCCACAAAGGAATGGCTTTTAAAAGATGATTCATAAGCAATACATCTACCATGGAGGTTTCATCGACAATAACCAGATCAGCCTCGAGCGGGTTTTCTTCGTTCCTGCCGAATTTTCCTTCCATAGGCTTATATTCTAAGAGGCGGTGGATAGTTTTGGCTTCCCGGCCGGTTACTTCCGTAAGCCTTTTTGCGGCCCTTCCTGTAGGTGACGCCAGAACTATTCTTTGCTTCTTTAACTCCATTATTTGCAGGATGCTTTTCACCAAAGTGGTTTTCCCCGTTCCCGGCCCGCCCGTAATCACTAAAACTTTCTTCTCTACCGCTTTTCTAATTGCTTCCTTTTGCTTTTCGGCCAGCTCAATCCCGTTTACGCTTTGCACCCAGGCAATAGCCTTCTCTGTCTCAATGGCCAGCGGCTGCTTTTGGGTTTGGGAGAGCCTGTGCAACCTCTCCGCGATCTTCTCCTCGGCAACCCAAAGAGGCTTTAAATAAACCTCTTTTTCAGCCTCCCTCTCTTCAATAACTACTTTCTCTTCCTGGCGCAGGATCACGAGCGCTTCTTCCAGGAAAACTTTATCTATTTGAAGAGTCGAGGAGGCCTTTTCGATAAGCTCATCCTGGGGCAAAAAAACATTTCCCTCTTCGGTGGCTTCCCAAAGCAGGTAAAGGATGCCCGCCTGCGCCCGAAGGGGGGAATTCGGCTCGATGCCCAGGTTCTGCGCGATGCGGTCGGCTGTTTTAAACCCGATACCGGAAATGTCCATGGCCAGCCGGTAAGGATTCTCTTTTAATAAAGAAATGGCATTATTGCCGTATGCCTTATAAATTTTGACCGCATAGGCAGTACTTACTCCGTGGCTCTGCAGAAAGAGGATGACGTCCTTGATTTCCTTTTGCTCTTCCCAGGCCTGCTTAATGCGTGCGATCCTGACCGGTCCGATGCCTTCCACTTCGCCCAGCCGCTCGGGGTCATTTTCAATTACTTCCAGTGTTTTTAAACCAAATTTTTTCGTCAGGCGCTTCGCCATCACCGGGCCAATGCCCTTAATCAGTCCTGAGCTCAGGTACTTTTCGATCCCGGTAAGAGTCGCCGGAAGCATGGGCAGGCAGCTCTCCACTTTAAACTGCCTTCCGAACTTTTGATTGTTGACCCACCTGCCCACAAGCTTTAAAGTTTCCCCGGGATGCACGGCAAAAAGGTTTCCTACGACGGTTACCAGTTCCCTTTCCCCTTTTACCCTCAACCTGGCCACTGTATAACTATCGTCTTCGCTAAAATAAACAATTCTTTCTAAAACCCCCTCGATGGCCTCGTCCCGGTTCAATTTTTCCGTGCTCCTCTCTTCTTTGCTTACTTTACTGTTACTTTACTTTTTTTATTCCCCCTTGCGCTTCAAAAGTCCTGCCGGTCTCCCGCCAAACCCGTTCCTGGTGAGCGCACAACCCGCTGGCGAGCCCGCTAGCATCGGCCTTGATCCTACCACAACCTCGCCCATTGGATAGTTTTTTCGTGACCCGATTTAACTTCATCAAAACTTCTTTTGCCATGAGCAGTTGCCTTGTATAAATGTGCGGCAGGCACCCCCGCCGGGGTTTTTTACGGAACCATGACTTGCGCTTCGCCCTCCAGCACCGTTTTTCCTTCTTCGTTCCGGCACAGGGTCTTTAGCCGCAGCCTTTTTTTCGCATCTTCTTTGGCGATCACCTCAACCTCGACCTCCACTAAATCCCCGGGATAGACGGGAGCTTTAAACTTCAGCTCCTGGCTTAGATAAACCGTTCCCGGCCCGGGCAGAACATTGCCCAGCAAATTGGAGATCAGGCCCGCGGTCAGCATGCCATGGGCAATCCGGCGGCCAAAAATGGTCTTTTTCGCGTATTCGTCGTCTAAGTGCAAAGGATTCACGTCGCCGCTCACTTCTGCGTACTTCTCAATATCTTCGCTGGTGATCCGGCGGCGTAAAACGGCGCGCTCGCCGATCTGAATTTCTTCATATCTCCTCAATTCCCCCACCATCCTTCACAATTCGGTTCTTGTTTTTATTTATTTTATTTCTTTTTTCTGCCGCCATCTCCTGCGAAAGGACGAAAAACCGCTGAGGCGACGTTGGACGAACAACAGGTGTGATTTTGCTAAAGCAAGTTAATAACCATAATTTATTTTGAACATAATTAATAGCGGTGACGGATCGTGGAGGAACGGGTCGAACGGCAGTTCGTGCCGGCAAGGGTGATTTTTACCAACGAAGCACTGGCCTACCCGCTGGGCAAAAAGCTGTGGGAAACATTTTCCGGCCTGGGCATTCCGGTTATCCGGACCGCCCGGCAGGACGTGGCGAGCCTGATCCCCGGCGCCACTGCCCGGGAAATCTACCAGGAAGCGAAAAGGACGCTCGCCGTAGGGGTGCGCCGCGGCACCCGCTTTGAGACGTGCCGCCCGTCTGCCGACTACCAGCTGCCTCTCGTGGCCTCCTGCCCCGGCAGCTGCCAGTACTGCTACCTGCACACCCGCTTTGGGAGGCATCCTTACCTGCGGGCCTACGTAAATATTGAAGAAATACTCGCCAGGGCCGACCGCTATATAGCGGAGCGGCACCCGGCAATCACTTCCTTTGAAGCGGCCGCCAGCGGCGATCCCCTCCCTCTGGAACCCTACACCGGCGCGCTCAAAACGGCCATTGAACACTTTGCCAGCCAGGACAAGAGCCGCCTGCGCTTTGTCACCAAGTATGTCAACGTGGGCAGCCTGTTGGCGGCCAGGCATGCGGGGCGCACCAGGACCAGGCTTTCCGTGAACCTGCCCGGAGTGATCAGGAAGTGGGAAGGAGGCGCCCCCCGGCTGGAAGAGCGCCTGGAAGCGGTGCACGCGCTGGCCAAAGCGGGCTACCCGGTGGGCTTTCTGATCGCCCCGGTGTTTTTATTTGCGGACTGGCAAAAAGCCTACGGGGAGCTTTTGGACAGGCTGGCCGGCGAGTGGCGGAGCTGGGAACTCCCGGAGGAAACAACGGTAGGCGAAGCCGGCGAAAAAGAACCTTCCCTGACCCTGGAGATCGTTTCCCACCGCTTCACCGCGCGCGCCCGGGAAGCGATCCGGGAAATTTTCCCCCAAACCAGCGTGCCCTTTGAGCAAGAGTGCCGGTCTTTTCGCTACGGCCAGTTCGGCTACGGCAAGTACGTCTACAACCGGGAATTGCTAAACGAAATGAAGGCTTTCTTCAGCGAGCAGATTGCCCGCAAATTGCCCAGGGCGCGCCTGGAATATATCGTTTAGGGCGCTCGGTGCCGCCTTTATGCTGATCACATTATTTTTTCCTGGCGTCCCAAAACAATCTTTTCCACGGCGCCACGAAGAGGACAAGCAACAAGGCAAGGCCGGCGTAGCCGAAAAGGGGGTAGAGCAGCCTCACCAATCGGCTGAAGTCCAGCCCGGCAAAGGGGATGGCGGCCAGGGTGGCGCTCACGCCGATGATTTTGTAGCGCCGGCCCCCTTCAGGCGCCAGGCGGCTGGCCAGGCCGTGAGCGTCCGCAATGGCGGTGGTTAAAATGGCCAGCCAGATGAGCAAGCCCAGCAGGGACTGCAGCGCAAAGCCCAGGTGGCGGGCGATAAATAGAATGGGTACCTCGTAATTGCCCACCTCTGGATAAAAAGCAAGCCCGGCCAGGGTAATCAGCCCGGCGGTAACGCCCAACACCAGACCCCCCAGGGCGCCGCCCGCTATGCCGACAGGAGCCGGCACCGTCCTGCCCAGGGACGAGAGAACGGCGACGGGAACAATAATATTGTAAGACACGTAAAGAATGCCCGCCCACCCCCAGGAGCCGGCAACCTTTTCCCCTGGCAGGGGGGCGAGGATCTCCCAGGAAAACCCCCCCTGATGCAAAAACCCGGACAAACAAACGACCGCCAGGGCGAAAATTTTTACCGGCACTAAAATCAGGTTGGCCGTAAGCACCCCCTGCAAACCCCCCATGATTACCAGGCAGATTATGGCGGCCGCCAAAGCCGTGCCCAGAAAATAGGGCAGGCCCAGCTGCTGCGTAAAAACCGCCCCGCTCCCGGCCAGCATGACGACCAGCCCGCCCGGCAGCATGAGCAGGTTTAACAAGTCCATTGCTTTCCCCAACCTTTTTCCCAAAAGATACTGCAGCAACACATCGTAACTGGCCGTGCCCAATCCGGTAACCAGGGCCATAATTACCGCTCCCAGGCAGACAAACAAAACGGTGGCCAGCAGCACCCCCCAAAGGCCGGCGCCGCCAAAAGCAATAAAAAATTGCATTATTTCCTGGCCCGAGGCGAAACCGGCGCCGATCACTGTGCCCGCGTACAGGGTGACGATTTTAACGACCAGAATAGAACTGGCTCTCGGCACGGCCATCCCTCGCCATCCCTCCATGGACATCCCTCCTTTAATACTTATGCAACATCTGGACATGAAAAAACCGCCCGCCTGGAATAAATGGGAGGCCATCTGGAAATAAATATATAATAGCTTTTCGAATAAAGGAGGGCAAGCATGAACAAAACGAGCCCAGAACAGGTGACAACAGGGGTTTCCCGCACCAAAATCAATATCGAGGACCCGCTCGCGGCGGTAAAATTCGGCTGGGACCTGGCCGGCCGCTTACATAAAAACGGCTTTGCCGCTCATTGCCCGAAAATATTGCTTTGCATCGGCACCGACCGCTCGACGGGCGACTGCTTAGGACCCCTGGTGGGCAGCAAGCTTTCCGCCCTGGGCCAGGACTTCTTCCACGTTTACGGGACACTGGAACATCCTGTGCACGCCAGCAACTTGAAACAAAAGCTGGAAGAAATTTACCGCACTTACGAAAACCCGCTCATTATCGCGGTGGACGCCTGCCTGGGCAGCCTGGAAAACGTGGGCTGCGTGAACATCGGCGACGGCTCTTTGCAGCCCGGAGCGGGAGTAAACAAAAACTTGCCGCCGGTAGGCCAGATCCACATCACCGGAACCGTCAACGTGGGAGGCTTTATGGAATACCTGGTCCTCCAAAACACCAGGCTAAACCTGGTCATGCGCATGGCCGATCTGATCGTGGAAGGTCTCATGAACGCCATCGGGTACTGCACCCAGGAAGAAGCGTCGCAAGAGGTGGCGGTTACCTGAAGCGGTTGCTAAAAATTAAACCCTAAAACGAAACCCCTGCAGTTAATTTCACTGCAGGGGTTTGTTGTTTATTTTCACTTGCCTACCTGTACTGGCGCAGGCTGGCCAAAATTTCTTCCGGTGTTTTTCCGGCGGCGTCAATCACCGGAACTTTTGTGTCCATGACCTGCATATTCAGCACGTTGTTGTCGATCCCGGTAACCACTACCGCATCCGCATCGCGGCGTTCGGACAGCCTCACCACTTCGTATCCATTTCTTTGCAAAAGATCGCGAACACCGGTCAAGGTATCCTCCACGGCAATTGTTTTCACGGCCGCATTACCTCCCCAAGGCATCTTGACGTCGCTATTAGTATGCGCCAGGGACGGCGCCTTTTATGCCCGTTGTCCGGGTAAGCGGCCGCTAATTTTGGCCAGCGTAAAGATTGGACAATTCCCGGAGCAGGTCAATTACTTCTTCGTCGGTGGTCTGGGCAAAGTCCACGTAAAACTGCCCCACGGCGTAAAAATTGGCCGGCGCGTAAAGGCAGACCACCCGGTCCACCTCTTTTGCCAGCATTTCCAGCGTGTCGGGAGGAGCCACCGGGACGGCTAAAATTAATTCTTGGGGACGAAACATGTTTTTCACGGACCGGATCGCCGCCAGGATGGTGTAGCCTGTAGCCACGCCGTCGTCCACCAGGATAATCTTCTTTTCGTCGTAAGGGGGGTAGTCTTCCCTTCCCCGGTATTTTTTCATCCGCCGGCGAATTTCCCTGATCTGGTGGTCTATTTCTTCCTGCAAATCCTTTTCCTTTAACCCTAGAACATGGAGAATATGTTGGTTAAAGAAGGTTGTGCCGTCCTGGGCCACCGCTCCAATCGCCGCTTCCGGGTTGTGGGGCGCCCCGATCTTGCGCGGGATAATTAAATCCAGCGGCAAACCAAGCTCCCTGGCTATCTGCGCGCCCACCACCACCCCGCCGCGCGGCACCGCCAGCACAACCCCCTCCCGGCAAGCAGGCGCTTCGGCTTTAAACGCTTCGGCCAGCTTCCTGCCGGCATCCACGCGATCTCGAAAAACCGTCACCATCCACACCTCCTATCTGCCGCAAACTCCCGGCCGCGGATTTTTGCTCGGCCAACCGCACAATTAATCGGGCGGCCTCGCGGGCCGCCAGGGGTTTTCCCAGCTCCCTCGCCCTCTGGGCCATTTTTTGGAGGAGCGCCGGCTCGCGCATGCACCCGGCTACCTTTTGGACCAGTTCCCGCACGCCGTTTGTCTGGACGGCCGCTCCCCGGCCGGTTAAAAACTCGGCGTTTCTAACCTCCTGCCCCGGCAGGGGGTCGACGACAAAAATGGGCAATCCTTTCGCCAGGGCTTCGGCGCAGGTAAGCCCCCCCGCCTTGCCCACCAGAAAATCGGAAGCAGACATTAATTCGTGGATATTCTCCACAAAGCCCAGCACCTTTACAGGGCTTTGCAAGGAAGAGCTCACGCGCTCCAGCCTTGCCTTTAATGAGCTGTTGCTGCCGGCAACGACAATCATTTGCAGCGTTGCAAAGTTATTTCCCAGGGCCTTTACAATGTCGGCCAGGGGACCCATGCCCAGGCCGCCCCCGATTATCAAAGCCGTAGGCAAATCCGGCCGCAGACCCAGCCGATGGCGGACTGCCGCACCGTCTACGGGGGCAGAAAAACAGGTGTTGATGGGAATCCCCACGGGAAAAACCTTCTCCAGGTGGATTCCGTACTCTTGAAAAGGAAGCTTTAGCTCCGGCGCGGCCACCGTAAACAAATCCACCCGGGAAAACACCCAGAAAGGATGGACGGTGAAATCGGTAAGCGTCGCCACCACAGGAGAGGAAAAATAACCCTGCCCTTTTAATTGATCTAAAATTCCCACCGGGAAGGGGTGCGTGCAAACAACTGCCTGGGGACGGAAGTCCTGCAAAAGACGGATCAGTTTGGGTGCAGCCAGCCTGTTTAAAATCCTGTTAAATTCTTCTTTTCCCGCCCCGGAGAGAGGCTGCCCTTTTTCCGCCAGGTGGTACAAATAGCCATAAACGACCGGCGTTATTTTCAGCATTTCGATATAGGTGCCAAACAATACCTTGTCCAGGAAAGGATTGACATAACGGAAAGTGTCCACAATGGCCACTTCTACATCCGGCCTTGTTTCCGAAAAGGCCTTTTTTAACGCCAGGGCGGCCTGGAAGTGCCCCATCCCGGCAGACACGGATAAAATAAGCACCCTTTGCAATTCCTTCATTGCTAACCTCTCTTGTCAGACATAATCGTGCGCAGGCAAAAAAGGCTGGAGAGTTTTCACCGGAAGGCAGCCGCTGTGTCTACCCCTTGAAAAATTTAAGGTGCATTCATTGAGTATTTTTGCGCCTTTTCTTCAAGTTGAGCAAGTTCCGCTGCAATTATCTTTTGCACGTAGCCCGCAAGATTATCCCGCGGCACAAAAACCGTTTCCCCGTTGGCGCGCCGGCGCACCTCCAGCTCCCCGCTTTGCACGGCCCGGTTTCCCACCGTAACGCGCAAGGGGTAGCCAATCAGATCGGCGTCCTTGAACTTTACCCCTGGGCGCTCCGGGCGGTCGTCAAGAACCACTTCCACACCGGCGCCCAGGAGCGATTCGTACGCAGCCTGGGCCATTTCCATTTGCTTTTCGTCCCGGTCGCTCACCGGCACCACCACCACATGAAAAGGAGCGATGGAAAAGGGCCAGATGATGCCGTTTGCATCGTGATTTTGCTCCACGGCGGCGGCCATTGTCCGGGTAATCCCGATTCCGTAGCAACCCATAATGATCGGCCGGGCCTGCCCGTTTTCGTCCAGGTAAGCGGCTCCCAGGACCTTGCTGTATTTATCCCCCAGCTTGAAAATCTGGCCCACTTCAATACCCCGCGTCTCGGCAAGCGGGCGTCCGCATTTGGGGCAGGCGTCCCCCGCCTTCACCAGGCGCAGATCGGCCACCAGATCGGCTTTAAAATCGCGGCCCGGGTTAACGTTAAGGAAATGCGTGTCGTCCTTGTTGGCCCCGGCAACGGCATTGACCATCTCCATTACTTCCAGGTCGGCGGCGATCTTCACCCCGGACAGCCCGACGGGGCCGGCGAACCCGAGCCTGGCGCCGCTGACCCTTTCCACCGTCTGGGGATCCGCCAGCTCGCACCGCAAGACGTTAAGCTCTTTCTGCAGTTTAATTTCGTTGACGTCCCGGTCGCCGCGCACCAGCGCCGCCGCGAAACCTTTCTCCGTTTCAAAGAGAAGGGTCTTGATCAGACGCTTTTCGTTTACTCCCAAAAAAGAAGTTACTTCAAAAACGGTGCGCCGGCCGGGCGTAGCCACCTCCTTAAGCGGGGCCGGCTGCTCGTCTACAGGGATCCGCTCCGGAGGGGAAGCAGCCCTTTCCGTATTCGAGGCATAATCACAATGTTCGCAATAGACGATGACGGATTCACCCGAATCGGCGAAAACAGTAAATTCATGGGTATCCTTGCCCCCGATGGCGCCGGAATCGGCTTCCACCGAGCGAAAGCGCAGGCCGCAGCGCGCAAACACCCTGGCATAGGCCTCGTACATCTTCTGGTAGCTTACATCCAGGCCCGCCTGGTCGCGGTCAAAGGAGTACAAATCCTTCATGATAAATTCCCGCCCGCGCAGCAACCCGAAGCGCGGCCGGCGTTCGTCCCGGTACTTGTTTTGAATCTGGTAAAGCAAAAGGGGGAGTTGCCGGTACGATTTTACTTCGTTGCGCACCAGGTCGGTGATGATTTCCTCATGCGTGGGCCCCAGGCAAAAATCCCGCCCGTGGCGGTCCTTTAAGCGAAACAGCTCCGGGCCGTAAACGTCCCAGCGGCCGGACTCCTGCCACAATTCCGCCGGTTGAATGATCGGCATCAACAGCTCCTGGCCGCCTTGTCTGTCCATTTCCTCGCGCACGATGGCCTCGATCTTTTTCACCACCCTTAAGGCCAGAGGCAGCAAATTATACACCCCTGCCGCCGACTTGCGAATGAAACCGGCCCGCACCAATAGCTGGTGGCTGATCACCTCCGCGTCGGCGGGAACTTCCCGCAGCGTGGGGATAAGTAATTGTGAAGCCCGCATAAACTAAGATCCTCCTAAAAAACAGTATATTTTTCAACTGGGTTATTACCTTCCTTCACTTTAAGCAAACCTCACCTGGCGTTCGTGAAAGCGCGCTTGAAGATGCTTTTTATGGACGAAGGCCACCCTTGTTCATCAGGGGGTTTTGTTCCCGGCCATTTTCTCCACTTCCCTAACCAGCTCCTCAACCAGCTTTTCTTCCGGTACGCGCCGGATTATCTCGCCGCGGCGAAAAAGCAGGCCCCCTCCTTTTCCGCCGGCGATCCCCACGTCGGCGTGCCGGGCCTCGCCGGGGCCGTTCACCACGCAGCCCATCACGGCCACCTTGAGCGGCGCGGGAAAATCCCTGAGCCTTTCTTCCACTTCGGTGGCGATGCGCACCAGGTCAATTTCGGTGCGCCCGCAGGTGGGGCAGGAAATCAACTCGATCCCCCTTTTTCTTAAGCCCAGTGCCTTAAGTATCTCGTACCCCACCCGCACCTCTTCCACGGGGTCCCCCGTCAAAGAAACCCTGATGGTGTCGCCAATGCCTTCGGCCAGCAGAGTGCCAATGCCAACGGCGGATTTGACAATTCCCGAACGCATGGTGCCCGCTTCCGTAACCCCGACGTGAAGAGGATAATCCACCTTTTCGGCCAGCAGCCGGTACGCCTCGATCATCAAGGGGACGTCGGAAGCTTTCACGGAAACCTTGATTTCAAAAAAACCCAGCTTCTCTAAAAGACGAATGTGCCCGAGAGCGCTTTCCACCAGAGCCGGGGCGGTTACGGCGCCGTGTTTTTGGACCAGTGATTTTTCCAGGGAACCCGCGTTTACGCCCACGCGAATGGGCACTTTCCTCTTTTTAGCCGCTTCCACGATGGCCGCCACTTTCTCCGGCTTCCCAATGTTGCCGGGATTAATGCGCAACCCGTCCACTCCCTCCTCCAAGGCGCGCAAAGCGAGGCGGTAATCAAAATGAACGTCGGCAATCAAGGGAATGTTAATTTGTTTTTTGATTGCCGACAGGGCGCCGGCCGCCTGCCGATCGGGGACGGCCACGCGCACAATCTCGCACCCCGCGGCGGCCAGTTTGTTAATCTGGGCCACCGTGGCCGCCACGTTCCGGGTATCGGTATTGGTCATGGACTGCACACAAACCGGAGCGTCCCCGCCGACCTGCACTCCCCCGACCCAGATCGGCCGGGTTTTTCTGCGTCTCCCGAGCAAGCACAAACCACGCCCCTATCTTAAAAACAACTGCAGGAGATCATTATAGGTTATGACTACGATCAGCAGGATCAACAACCCGAAACCGATCATGTGAATAAAATTTTCTTTTACGGGGTCTACGGGCCGGCCGCGGAACAGCTCCACTGCCAGAAACATCAGGCGGCTGCCGTCTAATGCCGGAATGGGAAGCAGGTTAAATAAGCCTAAATTGATACTGAGAAAAGCGGCCAGCTGGAGCAAGCTAAAAATCCCAAACTCGGCCGCCCGGTTGATCTCCCAGACAATCCGCACCGGGCCCCCCAAGTCCGCCGGCGCTTTGCCTGCAATCATTTGGCCGATAAAACTAAGGATCACCGCGCCTACCTGAACAGTATACTGCGTACCAGCGGCCAACGCGCTAAACAAATCTAAGCGCCGGAACTCCTGGGTCGGGTAAACCCCGATTTTTCCTCTGCCCTGTTCGTCGCGCAGGGGGACTACCCGGATCTCATTAATTTGGCCGGCGCGCAAAACAGTCAGGGTAAGCGGCTGTTCGGGACGGGCGCTGATAATTTCCATCATTTCCTCCCATTTATTGATTTCCCGGCCGTCAATGGCGATGATCCTGTCTTTGGGCAGCAGCCCCGCCTTCTCCGCCGGCCCACCAGGCACCAGTTTAGCGACCACCGTAGTCAGCTTAGGCAAACCTTCTGGAGTGAGCACGGGCAGGCCCCGAACCATAAAAATCAGGGCCAAAATTAAAATGGCGAGCACAAAGTTCATCAACGACCCGGCCACAATGACCAGCATCCGCTGGAAAACCGGTTTTTTATTGAAACTGGCGGCTTCGTCCTCCACCTTTTCCTCCGGGTCCATGCCCGCCATACGGACAAAACCGCCCAGGGGAAAGGCCCTTAAATTATACGCGGTTCCCCTCCGGGGAATACTGAACAATCTGGGGCCTAAGCCGACACTGAACTCGTGAACTTTAATGCCCACCGCTTTAGCAACGATGAAATGGCCCAATTCGTGAAAAACAATCAGCAAGCCGAATACAAACAGCGCGGCCCACAGTGTCTGCATCTGGTTTCCACCTTCTTAAAGAGGTTACCCAATTTTTTGAAAAGATACCGCTTGCCCGTGCCCGTTTACGGAGCGGCAGCCGCGGCCAGCCTTTTCGCCAGCTCCTTGGCCCAGCGGTCGGCGGCCAGCACGTCTTCGAAATCTTTACACTCCGAAACGGTATGCGCATTCATCACCCGCTCCACGATCTCCGGAATGGCCACAAAAGGGATGGCGCCAGATAAAAAAGCTTCTACCGCCACTTCGTTGGCCGCGTTTAAGACCGCCGGCATGGTCCCCCCCGTCCGCCCAGCTGCCTCCGCCAGGGAAAGGCAGCGAAAACGCTCCCGGTCGGGCGGCTCAAAAGTGAGCTGCGCATAACGGGACCAGTCCAGCCGGGGTAACTGATTGGGCCAGCGCTCGGGGTGGGACAGCGCAAATTGAATGGGCCCGCGCATATCCGGAACCCCCAGCTGGGCCAGCGTGGAGCCGTCTACAAACTCAACCAGCGAATGGATAACGCTCTGCGGGTGCACCACTACTTCGATCTGATCATAGTTTAACCCAAATAACCACCTTGCTTCAATAACCTCCAGGCCCTTGTTCATCAAAGTGGCCGAGTCAACCGTCACCTTTTTGCCCATTTTCCAGTTCGGGTGGGCTAAAGCCATCTCCACGGTCACCCTCCCCAGATCGGCGGGCTCTTTTAAAAAAGGCCCCCCGGAAGCGGTGAGGATAATTTTCGCCACCTGGCGCCGGGGAGTTTCCCTCAGGCACTGCCAGATTGCGGAATGCTCGCTGTCGACGGGCAATATTTTTATTCCCTTCGCTGCCGCCAGTTCCACCACCAGCTCCCCGGCGGCAACCAGGGTTTCTTTATTGGCCAGGGCAATATTTTTTCCGGCGCGAATGGCCGCCACGGTAGGAAGCAGGCCGAGAATGCCCGGAACCGCCGTCAAAACTACCTCGGCGTCCGGGCAGCAGGCAATTTCCTTCAAACCGGCCTCCCCGTAAAAAATCTCCGGCCGCTCGCCGAAGGAGAGGCAGGCGGATAATTCTTGAGCCTCCTTTTTGCTTTCCACCGACACAACGGCCGGCCTGAATTCTTTAACTTGCTCGGCCAGAAGCCGCCAGTTCCTGCCGGCGGCCAGGCCCGCGACGACAAATCTTTCGGGAAACTGGCGGATCACCGCCAGCGCCTGCCGGCCGATGGAACCGGTGCTGCCCAAAATCACGATCCTTTTCGTCATCAACGTACAATCCTTTCATCCGGTTCGTCCATAAGGAGCCCGGCACTCACTGTGAGTCGAGTTTCCTTCGTTGCTAGTCCGTGCCGCTTGAGAAGGCAGGGCAGTAAGTATACTAAAGTACCGGTGAGTGCCGGGCGGCCTTCATATGCGCACCTACCCCTGCTTCCTGGCCACCAGGCTCGCCTTGATGGCGGCCAGCACCGCAATTAACAAAATAGGCCCCAACACCAGGCCGGCCACTCCCATTGCTTTTAAGCCTGCGTACATGGCAATTAACACGGCCAGCGGGTGCAGGCCCAAATTGGCCGCCACCACCCTGGCTTCCAGAGTCTGCCGCACCGCCCACACCAGCGCGTACAAAACGAGCAGCTTGATGCCAAAACCGGGGCTGCCGCTGAGAAAAGCCCAGGCGGCCCAGGGGAGGTAGATTGCCGCCGGTCCCAGGACGGGAATCAGATCGAAAAAACCAACCAGCAAACCAACTGTTAAAGCGTACTTCGCCCCGATTATATTTAACCCGACAATGCTTTGCAGGGTGGTGATGGAAATCAAAATAAACTGGGCGCGCAGGTAGCCTAAAAAAGCTCCCACCACTTCCCGGCCCACGCTTGCCGTCCTTTCTCCCCAGGGAGACGGAACGTACTTTAACCAGAACTGAAAAATCTCCTTTCTGTCCCGGCTGATAAAATAAGTGGCCAGCAGGGTTACAACCAGAATCATCACCGCACCGGGGATGGCAGAAGCGGTGTGGAGCAGGAAATTCGCCGCCTGGCCGGCCAGGTCGGACAACCACTTGGTAACTACCCCCATATTTTCCTGAAGGCGGTCGGCAATAACCGGGGGGAGCTGGAAATAAAACAGCTTCCCCCGCTCCACCAGCCGGTTGACGTAATCCTGCACGGGAACCAAATATTTAGGCAGGGATACGGATAAATCACTTAATTCGGCGACCAGCCGAAAAATGAGCAAAGTCAAAAGCGAACCAAGACCGCCGATAAGGATAACCAGCGTGCCGACCACCGCCAGGGGCCTGGTCAACCTGGCGCGCCGGTGCAAAAAACTGACCAGGGGCTCGATGCTCACGGCCAGAATCACGGCCAGGATAAAGGGGATCATGATGGCCAGCAGATATTTAACGATCACCAGGATTTCCGGCACAATGAATTTCCAGACCAGGTATAATAACAGGAGCGTAACAGCTAAGGCCGCAATTTGAAAATAGCGAGGCACCTATTTAAACACCTCAACCTGAATAATTAACTTTTGGACGAAATAGTAAACCAGAGGGGCGGTAAAGAGCATGCTGTCAAAGCGATCCAGCATCCCGCCGTGCCCGGGGATAATGTCCCCGGCGTCTTTCACTCCTACCTGTCTTTTAAACGCCGACTCAACCAGGTCACCCGCCTGCGCGGCCAGCCCGAGCAGAAAGCCCAACACCAAAAGGGGTACGCGGGGCAAGAAAGGATAGATATAAACAAAGGCGAAAGCTGCCAAAAAACTTCCCGCCACTCCCCCGACGGCGCCCTCAATTGTTTTTCCCGGGCTTAAAAGGCGGGCCAGGCGGTGTTTGCCAAAATACTTGCCGATAAAAAAGGCGCTGGTATCGCTTACCCAGGTGCCGATCAACATAAAGGCAACCCAGATCCAGCCGTCGGGAAGGGTGCGCAAGAGATAAACATAGACAAAAAGCCCCACGTACGAGGTGGCCAGCAAAGACATAGCCATCTCAATTAAATTAAATTTTGGATAAGAAAATATAAACCATAGTAAAAAAATAAAAAATATAACGGCGATTGCCCCCGCGAGACCGGCGTCCTTATATAAATAAACGCTGCCCAAAAGGAGCGCCGTTCCCGCCATCATGACGCCAAAGGGGATATTTAAATCGAGACGGCGATACATGCGCCGGATTTCCCCCAAGGACAGGAACATCACCAGCGCACACAAGGCAAGCAGCGGCAGCCCGCCGAACCAAACGGCCGCGATGATTACCGGAATCCCCACGAAAGCGCTTATAACTCTGGGTAGCACAAAATTTCACCAGTCCTTAAAGCAGCCCGCCAAAACGCCGCTCCCTGCTTTGAAAATCTACAATCGCCTGCAGCAGGTGAACCCGGCGGAAATCCGGCCACAACACCGGGGTAAACCAGAATTCTGTATAGGCCAGCTGCCAGAGTAAAAAGTTGCTGACCCGGTAGTCTCCCGAAGGTCTGATCAAGAGGTCCGGATCGGGCTGCCCGGCAGTATACAAGTGATCGGAAATCACCTTTTCGTCAATATCGGCGGGGTTTAATCCCCCGTCCCGGACTCTTTTCGCGATTGCCCGCACGGCCGCCGCCAGCTCGCTCCGGCTGCCGTAATTGAGCGCCACATTCAAGGTAAGGCCCTTATTTTGGCGGCTTTTCTCCCTGGCCATCCGCACCGCTTCCTGGGCAGAAGCAGGCAAATCTTCCAGCCTGCCAATCGGGTTAATCCGGATATTGTTGGCGCATAATTCATCTATTTCCTTTTGAAGATATTCTATTAGCAAACTCATCAAAGTATTTACCTCTTCCCGGGGCCTTTTCCAGTTTTCTGTAGAGAAAGCATAAACGGTCAAATATTTTATTTTTAGCTCCACGCAGAGCTTGACAATCTCGCGCAGGGACTCCACTCCCGCCCGGTGCCCAAATGTGCGCGGCAATCCCCTGCGCTGCGCCCAGCGGCCGTTGCCGTCCATGATAATGGCAATGTGCAGCGGCAGGCGGGACCGGTCAATCCGGGCAAGCAACTCTTTCTCTTCAGCTATTTTCTGGTCAGCCGGTAAGTCACCCTGTAAACTTCTCCACATAAGCGCCGGGTCCCCCCGCGTCAAAATATGCCGACGATCCCTATTTTCAATCCAGACCGGCAGTGGTGCGTCACCTGGCAAGGAAAACTACAAACAACCCCCTCATCTCCAGAAGGCAGTCCCGCCGCCGAAAGTCACTTTCGATTTCCTGATCAGGCAAACCGACCTCCGGCAGCTGGCGACCGGCCACTGTTTTTGAGGGGGCCGCGCCCTTTCTTCTCAAACCCCTAAACCTGCATGATCTCCTGTTCTTTATTGGCCATCAGCTGATCGATTTCTTTAATATACTTGTCCGTTAATTTCTGGACTTCCTCTTGCAGACGCCGGAATTCGTCCTCCGAAAGCTCGCCCTTTTTTTGCCGCTGCTTTAAAAGATCATTGGTGTCGCGGCGGATGTTGCGGATCGCCACCCGCCCTTCTTCCGCCTTTTTCCTCACTATTTTTACCAGTTCAGCCCTTCTTTCCTGGGTCAGCTGCGGAACGACCAGGCGGATCACCGTGCCGTCGCTAGTGGGCGTAATTCCCAAATCCGATTTTAAAATGGCCTTTTCAATTTCCGGCAGCACCGTTTTGTCCCAGGGTTGAATCACCAGCAGCCTGGCTTCCGGGGTGGTGATATTGGCAAGCTGGTTGACCGGCATTAAATTGCCGTAATAAGAAACCATCACCTTGTCCAGCAAAGCCGGCGTCGCCCTGCCCGCCCGCAGGCTGGCAAATTCTTTTTTGACCACTTCCAGGCTTTTTTTCATATTGGCTTCCGCTTCGCTGATCTGTGGATTAGCCAACAGCCACACCTCCCACATAGGTGCCTATGTTTTCTCCTAAAACGGCCCTTTTAATATTGCCCACCTCATTGACGTTAAACACCACTACCGGGATGCGATTGTCCATACACAGTGAAGTGGCGGTGGAATCCATCACGGCCAAACCTTTGTTGAGCAGGTCGATATAAGTCAGCGAAGTATACCTTTTTGCATTGGGATTCTTAAGCGGGTCGTCATCATAAACACCGCCCACTCTTTTGGCCATTAAGATGACTTCCGCCTCAATCTCCGCCGCCCTTAAAGCGGCGGTGGTATCGGTGGAAAAATAGGGGTTGCCCGTGCCCCCGGCAAAAATCACCACCCGGCCTTTTTCTAAATGCCGGATTGCCCGGCGCCGAATATAAGGTTCCGCCACGGCCCGCATTTCGATGGCCGTCTGCACGCGGCTGATAATCCCCTGCTTTTCCAAGGCATCCTGCAGCGCCAGGGCATTAATCACCGTCGCCAGCATCCCCATATAATCCGCCGTTGCCCGGTCCATTCCCTTGGCGCTGCCGGCAAGGCCCCGCCAGATGTTGCCCCCTCCCACCACAATCGCCATCTGCACGTTAAGCTGGACAACTTCTTCAATCTGACCGGCGATGGATTTCACCACGTCGGGATCAATGCCGAAACCCTGGCTTCCCGCCAAGGCTTCCCCGCTTAATTTTAAAACCACGCGCTTATACTTGGGGGTAGCCGACATAATCATCGCGGCGTGCAGACCTCCCCAAAGCAAAACCGCTCAAGATTTGGCCAGGCCTTCGCCCAGCTCAAAACGCACGAAGCGCCTGACGGTTATGTTCTCACCCAGCCTGGCGATGTGCTCATTCAACAACTGCTGGACGGTCACGTCCTGGTTTTTAATAAAAGGCTGCTCGAGGAGGCAGGTCTCTTTAAAAAATTTTTCCAGCCGGCCTTCCACGATTTTCTGGAGCACTTTCTCCGGCTTGCCCTCACCAGCAGCCTGGGCGGCCAGAATCTCTTTTTCGCGGCTGATGACGTCTTCCGGCACATCTTCCCGGCGCACATATTCGGGTTTTGCGGCCGCCACCTGCATGGCCAGGTCGTGCACAAGCAAGCGGAAATCATCCGTCCTGGCCACAAAGTCCGTTTCGCAATTCACTTCCAGCAGGACACCCACCTTCCCGCCGGGATGAATATAAGCGTCGACAATTCCTTCGGTGGTCACCCGCCCGGCTTTTTTCGCGGCCGCCGCCAGGCCTTTTTCCCGGAGGTAGTCGATTGCCTTTTGCATGTCGCCGCCGGTTTCGGCAAGGGCCTTTTTGCAATCCATCATCCCCGCGCCGGTGCGCTCGCGCAACTCCTTAACCATCGCGGCAGTAATCTCGCCCAACTTAAAAAACCTCCTCTTCTTGATGATCTTCATATTGGCTTAATGATCTTCACGGTTAAGGCTGGCGGTTCACAACTGAAAACCGATTTCACTCATGAAGCCTGCTATTTATTGCCTTTACTGTTTATTATGTCCATACAGCTTCTTGCGGATACCGGGGGCAAACATCCGCACAGAAAAACGCAGGAGTTTCCTCCTGCCTAAAAGCCGTCGGTTGTTTTTAGATTGCTTCGGCCAGCTGCTCTCCCTGCCTGCCTTCGATGACGGCGTCCGCAATCTTGCTGGTCAGCAGCCTCACGGCCCGAATGGCGTCGTCGTTTCCCGGGATGACGTAGTCTATTTCTTCCGGGTCGCAATTTGTATCCACAATCGCCACAATGGGAATGCCCAACTTCCTCGCCTCGGCCACAGCGATCCGCTCTTTGCGCGGGTCGATCACAAAAAGAGCATCCGGCGGCTTTTTCATCCCCTTAATCCCGCCGACGGATTTTTCCAGCTTCTCCTTTTCCCTGGCCAGCTCGGCTATTTCTTTTTTCGGCAAAGACTCCAGCGCACCTTCCGCTTCCATTTTTTCCAGTTCTATAAGGCGGTCGATCCGGCGGCGGATGGTTTGAAAGTTCGTGAGCATCCCGCCCAACCAGCGCTGGTTAACGTAAAACATGCTGCATCTTTCGGCCTCTTCTCTCACCGCTTCTTGAGCCTGCTTCTTGGTGCCGACAAAAAGAACGGTCCCGCCGGCCGCGCTTAACCCTTTAATAAAATTATAGGCCTCTTCAATTTTCTTGACCGTTTTCTGTAAATCGATGATGTAAATCCCGTTGCGGTCGGTAAAAATATAGGGAGCCATTTTTGGGTTCCAGCGCCGGGTCTGGTGCCCGAAATGCACTCCCGCCTCTAATAGCTGCTTCATGGAAATAATCGCCACGTGCACACCTCCTTCCGCCCTGGTTTTGGCCTCCGCCGCCCTCATCCTTTTGCAAAAACCCGAAAAGGGCAACCGGCAAAAAATCGGGCCGGCGTGTGTAATTTACCGGATGTATTCTAACACAAACTTTTTTGCCGCGCAAGGGATGATTGCAAAAGAGCCACCCTTTGCCACGAATAAGCCAGGCATAAGAGAGAATAAATTTTAAGTAAATAAGTTCTGGGGAATTAAAAGAAAACTGTTGGCTCTAAAGGTAAAGGACCGTACGGGAGGAACGGATTCTTTTGAAAAGCCTGGCAGGAAGCAGTAAGAAGGCCTTCTCTTGCAGTTGCGCGGAGGCACAAAAGAAGGCTTCAGTCGGCTTGAGGGGTCTTAAAATTTTTCTGGCCAACCAGAAAGTTTGCACAGCAGTCAAAACAAACAGGATGGGCAAAAGGAAAGAATACTGAAATACGTTTATTTATTAGGTTAGTTTTATAATAAACAAACAAGCGCTTAAAAAAGTTTTTCATAAAAAAAACTTCACTAATAAAGCCCCCGTTAAAAACATGATCGTTGTCAAGCCCAAAGTATCTACGATTAAAGAAACCGTATTCACCCAGTCAGGGGGTTTTTCCTCTTGAACAAACCGCCTATCCTGCATTTTTAACACCTCCAAAAATTTTCCTTATGTATCCTTCCTTTATATTTTTTTAAACTTTTTTGCACTGCCCTTAAATTTTTTATTTGTCAGGACAAGAAGGAGAGGGGGGAGAGGGTGTCAATGGGAACTTGCGCCCTCTCCAGGGGAAGGGTATTTTATTTAATCCGACCTCTCCAGAAAACATGAAAAGAGAGTGGGTTAATGAACATATTTAGGGTCTCAAAAGAAAAGGCCGGCAGCCTTTTCCAAGGCTTACCGGCCTATCGTTGTTCGATTTGGCCTTTTTTCTTTTTTTACTTGTTAAAATTATAACAAACCCGTCAGGCGCTGTCAATCATTTTTTTCGCAACCTGATCAAATTTTTTATCAGGCTTCCGACTTTTTCACCGGCTTGCTCGCCGTAATGCCCAGCCCTTCAAAAATCATCATCACGGCATAGCCGTACCAGATGGTATAGAATACATAGAAAACAAGAGAGCCTACGGAGATTCCCGCCATTTCATTAAATCTTGCCGGCGGAATGCCCGCATAATTATATGCCGGCTCCAGGCCTTTTTTGATCATTTTTTCCGTAAAAACCGCCTCGGCGGCTTTGTTATTTTTTAAGTAATATTTATTAATCTGCTTGAAAGCCGACCACCAGCAGTACACGGCTTCTTTGTCCGAGAAGCCGTAGCGCCCGCCAGCCGCCCCGGCCGCCCCTTCTCCAGTCTTAAACAGTCTATCCGCATCGGCAAGCGCGGCTTTGGCCACCAACCCCAGATCGCCTTTAACCTGCAGGCTATCCTGATTGACTGCCACTTCCGCTCCGGCGGCGGCAAAAAGGGTTTTGGTTTTGGCCAGTTCCTCCGGGCCCAGCGGAGTCAAGGTCACTTCCAGCGCGTTGCCCCTAAATTTATCAGCTCCCTGCGCTAACTCCGGAATGTAGTAGGCCGACCCTTTGGATAAAGAGTTAAAAATGCCGTCAACCAACTGCAGTCCGGTCATCCCGTGAAAGGCGGGGGTCAGGATTACAGCCAGGGTAACCGCGAAGGAAAGCAGCAAAACCAGCCCAATTATAAATTGGCGCTTGTAGATGATCACCGGCATAAGCTCCCCTCCTCACTTTACTTCGGCATATTCCAAAGCCTGCTCTGCCCGACCAGCCGGCTGCACACCGAGATGCTCCGCCCGGATCTTCCCCACGCTGCGGAAGAAAGAGGCAAACACCCAGAAGGCGAACCCGCTGACCAGAGTAAAAAAGATCACCGTTCCGATCATGCTGATAATTTTTCCGGTGGCGGGAGCAAGACTTATATAACCGACACTCGCAAGTTTCTCCGGCAGAGCGCACGCCCTGTTCACAAAGCCGGCAAAAATTGTCAGTGCGTAGAAGCCCCGGATCACATTTCCTTTTACAACTTTAGTCACTATGGCACCAATTTGAACACCTACCAGCGAACCCAGCAAAAGACCCATGGCCAGGGAATAAAAGACAAGTCCGCTAACGGCGTAGCGAATCGAGGCGTATCCGGCAGTAAAGATTATTTGCAGGATATCCGTGCCGACTGTGGTAAAAGTGGATACGCCCAGCCCGTAAACAAACATGGGGAAGGTCAGAAAGCCTCCACCTACGCCCATAATGGCAGCTACAAAACCAACGATAAATCCGCACAAGATAACCGGATAAACAGGCAGCCGCCGGCCGCCCGGGACAACATCCTGATCGAACCTGACGTATGGCGGGATCTTAAGCGACTGCAAGGTCCTGGCAAATTTAGTTGTGCCAGGCAGGAGCGCTTTATTGGCATCTGCTTTGCGTAAACTAAAGTAATCGTAGAGAGCGTAAGCCCCTAAGAGACCCAGCATAAACACATAGACGGCGCTGATAAAAGCATCGCTTAAGGCCGGGCTTTTTTCATAAATTGACTTGTTTAAGCCGGTTCCCAAGGTAACCCCGACAAACGAACCGGCCACGAACCACACCGCCAGCCAGAAGCTGACATTGCCCATCTTCCGGTGCAGGGCGGTGCCCATGATTGCCTTCGCAAAAATATGAAACTGATCGGTTCCCACCGTCATAATTCCTCTTACCCCGATACTCATCAAAGCCGGGGTAATGACAAAGCCCCCTCCGGCACCAATGCAACCGGTGATTAAACCTGCAATCAATCCTACGAAAATCGAACCGAAAAACATTTGCGTGGTTATAAAAGACGGCCCGTAGGCCTTTCCGCCGCCGATTAAATCGGCAGCCGACGCCGCCTCTATACCCATCAAGATGATTACGGGCAAAAGCATGGCCAGCAGGACTTTTCTGCGCCTGGTGAGAATAAACGTGCTGGTTTCCAGGTCCCATTTCGCATACGCGGCCTGCATGGCCACCAGCGTATCGTTAAGCTGCCTGCCTTTTTGGCCAGCTTTTTTCCACAGGTTCATAAAAATCCCCCTTTCTAAAACTTAACAAAACCCGCTCTTTTCGTTTCGCCGCATCCACGAAGAGCATCTTTTCTTTTTATATCTGCTTTTCTTTTAAATTTTTTGTCTTAACCCACTCTCTTTTCATGTTTTCTGAAAAGAGCCCGCTTCGTATTTTTTCTTTGTTTTTTCTTTTTTGGAGCCTTGCGCCTTAATGTCAAAACCGCCCTGAAAACGAAACACCCCCTCTTCTCTGTTCTCCCTTCCACCGCTTGCTTCAATTTCTAATGTGAATTAGTTCACTTCAGCTGGCAAAAAATTACTACCCTGCCTTTCCAAAATAAGATAACCAACTCCTCCTGCTTGTGTCTAAAAAGCACATGTCACCACTTCCCGCCATAGTGTAATCGCCTTGCCTGCGGTGTAACCCCTCTAAAAAATCTTCCTGCGCCTTCTCTGAGATCATTAAAATATTTGTGATATAATGTACTATCTTAAATATATTGTTATTTTTTTGTCACTACATATGTCAATCCCAAATACAAGCATTAAGTGCCTTTTGATGATAAATATTAAGAATATGTTAAAATCTCTTGTTCTTACTAAGTAGAAGACTTTCTATCTATCTCTCTTTTTTCCTTGAGCCGAATCCAAATGTTTTTCATAAAAAAATTTCATAATTTTTTTTTAGAATTTTTAAAGTCTTGTTCATTAAAGCACAAATATGTTAAGATAGACAATAACATTTTGGTTAGGGATATTCAAATGTCATTTCAGAAAATACTAAGCTTTAAGCTGCAAATTTTTGTGATCGTCCTCATCCTCCTGCTGGTGCCCGTCCTGGTTATGCTCTATGACGTTTATTTCGCCTCTAAAACAGACGACATCTTAATTGTTAACCTGGAAGCAAAACTTACCAAAATAATAGGCGAAATAGGCGAAATAATAGAGGGTCAGCTTTCTTCCCGGACACCAGGTACAGAGCCGATTGCCCTTTTGGAAGAAATTTTTAATAAAGAAGCCGGTCAAGCTGCGCAGGCTTACCCGGGCGTGCGGCTGGGTCTATACATTATCGAGCAAGATAAAATCCTGATTCAAGGATTTCTCCACGAATTCGGCAAGCGCCTGCCGGAAGAAAAATATGAACGGGAGCAGCGCATCTATAAAGAAGCTTTAAAGGGAATTTCCGCCGTCATGAAAGGCGGGGAACCCATCACCAGGCTGGGCAGAACCTGGGATGACCAGTTTTTGGAATACCTCATTCCGATTCGGCTGGACAACAAAATTATCGCCGTGCTCTGGGCGGAGGAAAGAATGCACCCCCACTTTGCCCGCAGCACAAAAATCCGTCTTTTTATTCGTTATGTCACGTTAATTGTTTTTAGCTTTGGCGTCACTGCTTCTTTATTAACCATTATTTTCTTAATCAAACAAGTGAGGTCGATCAAGGACGGCCTTCTTCAGCTGAAAAGGAACTTCGGGCACAGGCTGCCGACAATGCCCGGTGAAATGGGGGAAATTACCGAAGCCATCAACGCTCTGGCGGCGGGCCTCCAGGAAAGGGAACAAATGGTTGAACAGTTGAGGCGCTCAGAAAATCTGATTGCCTTGGGAAAACTGGTTACAAATATCGCCCACGAACTAAAAAATCCCGTGGGCATTATCCAGGCAACCGTCCAGGTGATGGAATCAAAACTGACCAATTCACCGGAATTAAAAGAATACGTCACGAAAATTCAAGACCAGATCAACAGACAAAATAAATTGGTCGAAGAACTTTTAAATTTTGGACGGCCCGACCCGGGCCTCATCGCACCTTTAAATTTAAACGAGCTGCTGGACAAGATTCTCCAGGACTGCTCTCTCCTTTTGCAGCAAAAAGGAATTACCCTGGAATTCTCGCCATCGCAAAAACCGGTTGCGATCCAGGGCAACGAAGAAAAACTTAAACAGGTTTTCCTAAACCTTGTGTTAAACGCCGTCCAGGCCATGCCCCAGGGAGGAACCTTGAGCGTACAAACTTCTTTAGGCCAGGGCACAGCTTACGTCCGTATTCGTGATACGGGAATAGGAATACCCCAGGAAGACCTTCCGGAAATCTTTAAGCCTTTCTACACAAAAAAAGCGGGCGGGAGCGGCCTGGGCCTGGCCATCAGCCAGCGCATCATCCAGATCCACGGCGGTTCGATCAGCGTTGAAAGCAAATCCGGCGCCGGCACTACCTTCACCCTGGCTTTTCCGCTGTTGGAAAGCAAATGGGAAGAGGCCTGCGGAGTTACCTGAAAAACCCCTAAAACACATTCGTTTTTTTCTTTTGCGCCGCTAAGTTTAAGTTGACAGACGGGCAAAATAATGTTACTATGGATTGTGATAACAATCACAATTCAACCCTTAACGGAAAAGGGGGAACGAAAAAATTGGCTGTCTTACTGATTATTGACGACGAAGAAGGGATGTGTTGGGCGCTGGAAAAAGCCATGGAAGAAGAGGGTCACCAGGTGTTCACCGCCACCAGGGGGTTGGAAGGGTTGGCTATTTTCACCAGGCAGAAAGTTGACCTGGTTCTTTGCGACATTAAAATGCCTGATCTCAGCGGGATTGAGGTCCTGGAACAAATCCGCAAAAAAAATCCGCAAGTTCCCGTAGTGATCATGACCGGTTACAGTTCTCTGCCAATTGCCCTGGAGGCAATCAAAAAAGGGGCCAACAGCTACCTTACCAAACCTTTTCAGATTGCCCATTTAAAAGAACTCGTAAAAAAAACGATCGCGTAAAAAAATGCACTATGATGTTCCTTAAGCTCATCCATACCCTTTACGCGGGGAAAGGTCAACATCCTGCCGGCATTAGCCTTCCAAAACTGGCTTTAAGCCGGGCCCGGGGGTCAAAACGCTCGTCTTTTGACCAGATAATATGCGTTGGATGACGTTTTTCTTTGTCCTTTTCTTATGCACCCGCAAGTTTAATTGGGGACGTACAGTGTTTAGGGAAGAATGGGGCCAAAAAGATAAGACAAGTAAACAACCCACAGCGCAGAAACCAGAAAAACACCAATAATGTTCACCACATCATTCAAGACGTCGCCGCCGTCGAGTTCTTCCTCGCAATCCCTCCAGTTTCTTTCCCACATTGTTTTCATCCCCCTATCCCCTCTTAATCTAATTTTAACAAAGAAAATGAAAAAGTAAATACTTTTCAAATAGTGCATTATATCACATTACTCTTCTTAAATCTTGACTTCCTCCAGGGAGTTTGAGATAATAGCAGAAATACAAACCATAACACAAATGCAAACCGCGCAAAGGATACCCAAAAATTTTTAAAAAATAACATATAATCTTTCTTCCTGTGATGTAGGAAGTTGGTACTTAAACATGTGATTACGTTCACATGCCTAAAAGGAGAGATAGCCAATTGCGTTTGCCTTTCTTTAAAACCAAAACGCCCCCCTGCCCCGCCTGCGGGTCCAGGAATACGACTACCGGACGATCGATCAGGCTTGCCGCGGGTCTCGGCATCGGCCTGGGAGGATCAATTTTATGTTTTCTCCTGGCTTTTCTTTATCCCCCCGGCCTTATCCTGATTCCCGTTGCGCTTGGCTGCGGCCTTTTTGTGTGCTTTATCCCGCCCCTTGGCAAGTATTGCTGCCTCGACTGCGACGCCTACTGGAACCCGGACAACCCGCAGAAGTATTGGAAGCCGAGAGAGCCCGGGATTTAAGCTGAGCCTGGATCTGCGCAAAACAAAGGCCCCGGAGAGTTTTTCTTCCGGGGCCTTTGTTATTAATGTCTGGCGGCAGCCGTCTCTTTTTAAGCTTTTACCCTTGCCGCCAGCTCGCGTTCGCGTTTTTCTCTGGCAATGCCCGCAAAAAGCTGGATGATAATGTATGTGCAGATTCCCGTAGCGGCGGCGAGCATAAGGTAACCGCCCGTCATCGTCCAGATGTAGTTCTTCATAAAGGCAGCGTACCATTCCGGCCTATTGGCAACTTCCACCATGTAGTGGTACATGGCATCCTTCTTGTAAATCAGCGCGGAAATCTCTCCTGCGGAAAATCCCTCTTTCTTGAGCAGCGCCTCGATCCCCTTCTTGTAAACAGGCTCGTAATAGGAAGCAATCTGCTTCATGACTACCGAAGCGCAGCACAGGAAAGTAGCCATGCAAAAGACGAGCCGGATAGTGATCCCGTAAACGTACTTGGTGCAGACGGTGCCGAATTGGGCGCCCACAGCCGCTCCGAGGAGCATGATCACCGCGCCGAGCAGCTCCACGCCGCCTTTTAAGCTGTAGGTGAAGCAGCCGTACGCACCCGAGAACATGACCTCGAACAGGTCGGTACCGACGGCTATTTTCGTAGGCACGCCCATCAGGTAGATAAGCGCCGGCACCCGCAAGATCCCGCCGCCAACACCGAGAATGCCGGCGCAAAACCCGGTGATCACGCCCACGAAGAGACTGGCCCACAGGGAGACTTTCATTTTTGCCGTCTTGCAGTAGAACACGGGCCAGATGTTGAGCGTCTCCTGAATCCAGCGCGACCAGCCGGTGCCCACCACATCCTTTACCTTGGTGCCTTTTTCCTTCTCTATCTTCCTTACCTTCAAGTACTCCGACAGCATAAAGAAGCCGATTGCCAGCAATAGAACGATGTAGAGGTAGCGAACCACCACGCCGGCCTGCCCGATTTTAGTCAGGTACCGGAGGATTTGCGCACCCGCTTCAATTCCCGAGAAGGTCCCGATCAGCATGATGAACGCTATGATTACGCTAACGTGACCGAATTTCCAGTGCCTCATGGTGGAGATGATCGATTTGCCGACCAGGTGCGTCATGTCGGTTCCGACCGCATAGATCATCGGAAACCCGAAGATGTTCAGCGTCGGGGTAACCAGCCAGGCGCCGCCGATCCCAAAGAAACCGCCGACCACGCCTACGGTAAAACCAATCAACAACAACGGCCAGATGGCTATATCAACGCCGCTTACAGGCATATGCACCATGAAATTTCACCTCCGTTAATTTTTATCATTTTCTTAATGCGTGATCATTAGTTACCTGGGCTATATCGAGTTGTTTTTCAGGATTTCACGGTTGATCGTAAGCCATCTTCAATTTTTAGTTGGAAATATAAGTTCATTTTAAGTTTAATCAATGCTGTTTGATGACAGCGCCTTCTTCTTCGTATTCTTTCTTGTATGTTCCCAGATCGATCTTAAGCGCCTTAAAAACCAGGTCGGCCAACCCGCCGAGAACAGCGCCTATCACGACCATGGTGAGTATAGTCATCCCTGCGTATGCCAGAGGTGAAGTTTTTGATAAAGAGGCAACCCAGCTAAAGTACTCCATACCTTTCCCTCCTTTCTTTTTAACATTCACCGTCTCCATTCATTAACCCGCTTTACCTGCTACCTGCCCGGTGACGAGGAAATAAATCCAGGTGGCCACTGACCCGCAGCAAAACAAGATGATGAATGCCTGCACCAGCCTCTTACCCATATGTTTTCCCCCTTCCTTTTCTATTTTTTTCATTTCTCCGCAATGATCTATGTTGCTAAATAGACTGTGAAATAATTCACAATGGTTTTAAATAATTCCTTATATTTACCTAAATACTTACCTCACCTACTTACTTCACCTGTTTAGACCTGTTCTTCTTCGGGTAAAGGGCAACTGGCTGCTCCTCCAGTTTAACTGTTTTAATGGCTTCGTAAATAAGTACCGGCTGGCCGTTTTCGACCCGTATTCTTACTTCACCCCATCCAAGCTCACGCATAAAGAGGATCAACTGTTTTTCTCTATTCGTTAAGCCTTTGCCGGCTCCTGTATCCTCGCCCATGATTCCCCCTCCTCGCCCGATATAAGTGATTGTTTTCACTATCCCATTTGCTTTCCCATTTTAATTTGCTTATTAACACTTGTCAAGTAATTATTTCCTTTTAACGTTTCCAATTTCTTCTGCCGGGCAGGAAATTTTAAATTGTTCAGCAGGCAGGGGGATAAAAAAGGCCGGTCGTCCCTATTCCTTAATAGAGACTTCCGGCCTATCGTTGTTCGATTCGGCAAAATTTTTTTAACTTTGATCTTAAAATAACAAATGAATTTTCACCTGTCAATACCTTTCCAAAAAATTTTTCTGAACGGGACGTATGATAAATAAATCACATAAATTGAAGGAATAGAAATATTTTTACTTATTAAACTTACATGTGATATATTGCACAAAATATATAAAACTGATATAATACTTTAAGCAGTCAAAGAAGCAACTTCACAATATAAGTGATTAATATCACAAGTTATCCAGCGCACCCGACCCTTCCGACCAGCCAAGAAAAGGTGGTGCGATCATGTTCTTCAGAAAAATTACCACTCAGAGCAACGGCAAGACATATACATACGTCAAGCTGATTGAAAACTACCGCAAGGGAAACAAGGTAAAACAGAGGGTTATCGCCAACCTGGGAAACATCGAGGATTTAAGTCCTTCCCGGGTGAAAAACCTGATCACCAGCCTGTCTAAGGTTTGCGGCGTGGAGTCTTCCACCCTAGTGAAGCCGAGAGCAAAAAGGGTGCTGCGCTTTGGCGATGTAATGCTTATCCATAAGACATGGGAGAAGCTCGGTCTTCACCAGATAATTAGCGATTGCCAGGACGCCGCGCCGGACACCGCCCCAGCTTTGGAACTTCTGGTGATTGAAAAGCTTCTTGGGCTTCCCCCCGGCGCGATCGAAGAATGGCGCCGCCATTTATATTTGCCCGCTTTTGAACACGTCCATCAACTTGACCTTGCGGAAGCCCTACGCCGCCTGGCCAAAATTAAAGATCAGCTGGAAAGCTGCCTTTTTCAGCGTTTGCAAGAGCGTTTACAAACCGGCGGAAGAGCGCCTGCCTCACCCGTCTACTGTTATGTCCTGAAAGGCTGTTTGGAAAAGGATACTGCTCACCCGCCCCATCTTTTAAGCCGACCCCCCGAGCGCGTCTCCTTTAGCCTTAACGTTTTTACGACCCGGGAAGGAATCCCTTGCGGGCAAAAGATATATTTGCACGGCGGCAGCAGCCGGCCGGATCTGGAGAATCTGAAAAATATGTCGAAGACAGCACGGGCTGCAATCCGGGAGCGAAACTGCAACCTTGTCCTGGTCGGCAATTTCTCTGCGCTTCCCGAAGAAACCCTGCGCGCTCTTCATGCCTCCGGAATTGCATACATAACCGGCCTCTCCATGTCATCACCAAAAGAACAAGCGCTTTTAGCGCACGGCCTGCCGGATGACTTCCCGGACGCCTATTCCCGGCTTTATGAAGATTTGTGGTACAAAGAAATAAAAAAAGGTGACGGCACCCGTTATCTCCTCTGCTTAAACCCCCTGCTGGCCGCGGATAGCCGGGGAGAGCCGGAAAATCGCTCTTTTGTCCTCCAAACGGCACAAGAAGGCAGCAAGCAGGTCAGCGAAAAACAAACCGCTTGCCGGGGAAAATTGATCCTGAAAACCAATGCCCAAAACCTCCCGCCTGAGGAGGTAATTACGGCTTACAGCAGCCTCGCTGCTTTGCAAAAACGTTACCGGAGAATCAAATGCCCCGCCTGGACCCCCGCCGAGGCCCCGGAAGGTCAGATCTTTATTACTGGACTGGCCCACTTGACGGAAAAATTTCTAGACTACATCCTGCAGGAACAGGGCATGAATATAAACGGAGCAACTGCTCTGCAAATAATGGAGCCCGTAAAAATAATCATTGGTGAAATGGGGGGTGAAACAATAACTTCTACGGTAACCATGAATAAAACCCAGAGGAAGATTTTATCTTGCGCGGATGCCGGAACTGCCCACCTGGACGGGCTGGACTTTCCTTGTTCGCCGCCCGTTCTCCCCGGCCTGCCCGAGAAAAAATAGGGTGCGCCGGGCTGCCAAAATTTATGGATTGCCCTGGGAATAATTAAAAAAAGGGGTGAAACCCAATGATCGATCCCGCAGCCAGCATCTTAGCCGTATTTTTTATCGGTTTGTACGTGGGTCTCTTAAGAATCTGCTACGGAACAACAACCCAATTGATGGCCGTTTCGCTGCTCGCTATCTTCGGTCTTCCTCCCGTTTATGCGGCAGGTACGAACATCGCCGGCAATTTCTGCCAGGCAGTGCCCGCCCTTTTTAAAAAGGATTTCCTGTATTATGCCCACCGGCGGTTAGGATTGTCGCTGGGCCTCTTTGGAATAATTGGTCTGCTTCTTGGTCATTCGCTGCTCACCAACCTGGCCAACATGAACCGGCACATTTTTCCCATCAGCTGTACTCTTCTTTTATTGGGCGCCGGGATCGCCATCTTAATTTACTCTTTAAAGAAGAAAAAAAATGGGGGGGCGGCTAAAAATCTTCCTTCCTACTGCTGCCCATTCCCCGGCTGGCACGGCCCGGGAAACACTCAATTCATTGAATTTTTATCCCTTCCGGCGGTCTTTCTGGCCGGATTCTGCCTTGGTTTCGGAACAGGATTCTGGGGCCTGGGGCCAGGGCTGCTTGGGATAATCTTGCTCTCGAAAATTTTCAACGCTCCTCCCGCCGTTACCGTGGGTACGGATCTGATTGCCTCCTCCATAATCGGAACGGCGGCCCTGCTCAGCTACTTTTTCGCCGGCCACCTGAATATTTTTGCCTCCCTCCTTTTCGTGACGGGGACGCTCGCCGGAAACTGGGTCGGCAATCTCGCGCCCCCGGAAATCAAGGCCGGCATGTTTCGTCCCGCTTTTGGCGGCTTGCTCTTGCTGGGCGCAGCGGCGCTGACTTTAAAAATGGCCGGCTACGCAAAAATGTCCGCGCTTTTGTACATGGGGGGTATGATTCTCCTTTGCGCAGCCCTAGTCGCCGGCCATTTTCTGATGACTCTCTGGTCTGCCCATTCCTTTAAAAAAGAGGTGCAGGATAATCGCTCAGAACATTCACCCATTCATTCTTGAAAGTGATTATCCTTAAGCCACCCCCAATTTATTGAGGGCTTTCTTGGTGACCAGGATAAAGCCGGCCAGCTTTTGAGAAGTTAATTCCGTCTCCCAGCGCGCAAATAAATGAAAGGGCAGCAGCAATTTAAATCTGTATTTACCGGTGGCTTCCACTTTCGGCAATTCGCGCTCGAGAACCTCGCCCAGTTCCAGTTCAATCTCTTTTTTCCGGCTCAAAAGCGGCAGAAAAACCTGTTTTTTTTGGCCGTCCATGACCAGGTCCAAAACCAGCAATTCCTGGCCCTGGTATCTTCCTTTGCGCGGCCTGGTTTTGCCAATGCGGTAATATACGTTTTGATTGTCAAAAACTTTGATGCACCGCCACGACCCCTTTAAACCCAGCCACTGGTGGGAAGAAGGGTAAACCATCTTGATTCCCCAGCCGCGCAATATTTCCTGCGTGCGGCTTAACACTTCGTCGAGAAAATGGTCAAAATCGCCGGCGGCGCCGGCAGCAGTATCCTCTTCTGTTTTTACTTTTTCTTCCTGCAGCCAGCGCTCAAACCAGTTCAGTGCCTTTTTATAATTACTTTCCTTGTATTCCTGGAGAAAGGCCTCCTTCTGCCGGATAAAAAACTTCACAAATTCCTGGTTGGTCATCTTTCTTCACTCCCAGCTTACAGGAGTTTCCTTTAGTTTACGCTCTTTAATGGCCGCCCACCCTTAAAATCCCGCTGGCCGCAAGCAGCAGGATGATTATTTCCAGGCCGGCAATTGTCGCGTAGGCAACGTCCTTGCTTTTTAGATAATAAGGGATCAAAATTAAATAACCGATTATAGTGAGCAGCGCCAAAAAAGCGATCCCGAGAAAATTCAGGTAGTCGCCGTACATGATCATACCCAGCCACCCCCATCCGACGGGCAGGTTTAAATGCTGGTTATAATCATGCACGTTCATCCCCCAGTAATTGGGGATTACGGAGGAAGGTACAAAGGGAGAAATTATCCCGCTGACATACAAAAGAAAGAAAACCCCCAGAATCAGTATGCCTAACCACGATCCATAAAACAGTATATTTGCGTACTTGATCTGCTCCGGCGCAATCTGCAGGTCCCGTTTTTCCATCTTTTCCATCAAAACATCACCCCCAAATTCCCAATCCTTTTAACAGGGCTCTAACCCCCGCAAAGAAGAGCATTCCAATGACGATATACCTGACAATAGATGGTTTGGTAACCGCCAGAATCTTCACGCCGATAAACGAACCCAACATTATCCCGACGATAGAAGGAACAGCAATTAAAGGTATGATGCACCCCTGATTTAAATAAATCCAGGCCGCGGATGTATCGGTAATGGAAAGCAAAAACTTGCTTGTCCCCACGGCAACTTTCAAGGGCGCTCCCATCAGCAGGTTTAAAACGGGTACATTTGCCCAGCCGGCGCCCAGGCCAAAAGCTCCCGCGAGAAGGCCAATAAGGATAAAAAACAACATGCCTGCCGGAGTCCGCGATACTCGCCAGTTGATGATTTTACCCGTCGACTCTTCCCGGTACGAACCTTCGATTTTTAATTTTTCGGCCAGCGGATCGGAACCCTTAACCTCCGGATATTCAGTATTTTTAGAGACAATAAATAAAACGGCAATAAACATGATCGTTAAACCAAGAGCAGTCTGCACGATCCACGTGGGCGCCGCCAAACCGATAAAAGCTCCGATAATACTGCACGTGGAAGCAATCAAGGCTAAAGGCAAAGTCAGCCGCAGATTGGCCAGGTTCTTCCGCAAAAGACCCGGACCGGCGGCCAGCGCGCCGGACAGAGCCACCAGCAAGCCTGCGCCGCGGACGAAGTCGAGATGGAAGGGAAAAAAGCTGCTCACCAAAGGGACATACAAAACCCCCCCGCCTACGCCCGCCAGGACGGCCAGGATGCCTAAAATAATCGTCGCAATAAACAGAGCCAGCGGCCACACCCACCACGGCGGCCCGGCATGGACATTTGACGCCGCTGCGGCTACAGAATCCGAAGTTACCGCGGGGTTTATCGTCGAGGCCAAAATCCATAAGGAAGCTATTTTCTCTAGCATTTCATCCCCTCCCCAAAAGCTCTCCTAAAAATGTGCAATAATTTTTTATATCCGTTTGTCCAAACAATTAAATTTTGATTTTTATTCCCCCTCATCACCCCCTCCCCACCGGCAAAGAAAATTCTTCTTACTACAAAAACTGACACTTTATCAGTTTTTCCCGATGTGTTATAATAAGCACGGGCAAGAGCAAATTCACTTGAACAATAAAGCACAAATCATGCCAGCAGATTAAATCTCGGGAACTCCTTGAAAATCAAGGTTTTTCAAAATAGCTCCAGCTCCCCGTAATGTCTAAAAACAAACACTGATGAGGGACTGGGTAGAAAAAAGCTTGTGAACGTTATTACATTAACTTCTCAACTGTCTGTTATCAGACAAGGAAGTGTTTGTTATAAAACAGGGAAAAAAACAAATGAAATTATTTCCAAAATTATTTCCAGGAAGTTATACTTTACGCTCCCAAATTATTGTGGTCATTGTTATTCTGCTGGTCATCCCGGTGCTGGTGGTGCTCTACGATATTTTTTTCGCCAGCAAAAGCGATGAAATAATGTTGGCCGAAAGGGAAGAGCGGCTCGGTTCGATTGTCCAAAACCAGATTGTTCCGCAGCTAATCGACGAACTGGACAGAAAATTAAACGGGCAGGAGATAACGCAATTGGACCTGGAAGTACGCTCGCACCTTTTGAAGGAATCATTTGCTGAAATTGCCCAACCGCTGGTTCCAAATTTTCCGGGAGTCCGGTTCGGACTTTACCTTCCGGAGAACCAGGAGATATTTGTTCACGGATTTTTGCGGGAATACCGGCAATTGACCCCCGAAGAAGCCAGACAAAGAGAGAAGCGAATCCTGACCGAAGCCGACTCCGGGCTCATTGCCGTGAGCGCCAGCGGCCGGCCGCTGGCAAAACTTACGACCAGCTTAAACGAGCAAACTTTTGAATATTTTGCCCCGGTTTTCGTGGACGGCAAACTCGCGGCGGTAGCCTGGGCGGACGAGCGCCTGCACCCCATTTTTGCACGCAGCCAGAACTTTCGCCTGCTTATCCGCTATATAACTCTTTTCGTCCTGCTGGCCGGGGCAACCGGCGTATTAATTGTGATCCATAACCTGGCCAGAGGGGTCAACCTGATCAAAAACGGTCTTGGCGAACTGGAAAAAGACCTGCGTAAGCTGCTGCCGGACTTGCCCGGCGAAGCGGGGCAGATCGCCAGCGCCATCAATAGAATGGCTATCTCCCTGGCGGAAAAAGAAAAACTGGAAGAAGAGCTGCACCGCTCGGAACGCCTCGCCTCCCTGGGCCGGCTGGTGACAGGGGTAGCTCACGAACTGCGTAATCCCTTAAGCGTGGTCCGGACCACCGTCCAGTTAATGGAAACCGATTTTAAAAACGTGGTCAATATTGACGAGTATATTAATATAATCAAGGAGCAAGTGGACCGGCAAAATAAAATTATCCAGGAACTGCTTGACTTCGGGCGGCCCAGCAAAAATTTCACGCAGCCCGTATCTATTCAATCCCTGCTGGATAAGGTATTAACTTTCACCTCCTCGCTCTTGCGCCAGAACAAGATCATATTAAACCTGGTGAACAAAGAACGCCTGCCTCTCATTGAAGCAGACGGGGAAAGAATCAAGCAGGTGTTTGTCAATTTAATCCTCAACGCTGTGGCCGCCATGCCTGCCGGGGGGACGCTGACCATCAAAACCTACCAGGAAAACCACAGCGTTTGTTTGGAGTTCAGCGATACCGGCTACGGTATTGCGCAAGAGGATTTGCCCAGGATATTCGATCCTTTCTATACAACGCGGGAAAACGGAACCGGACTGGGGCTGTCCATCAGCCATCAAATCGTGAAAAGCCACGGCGGAACCATCGAGGTGAGCAGCACCGGTCCGGAAGGAACCACTTTTAAAATAAAGCTGCCCATCTCGCAGACAACCAGGGGGTTGCCCAATGGTACCTAAAATACTGATTATTGACGACGAAAAACACCTGTGCTGGGCTTTAGAAAAAGCAATGCGCCAGGAAGGATACCAGGCTTTGAGCGCCACCAGCGGCAAGAGGGGGCTGGAATTAATTAAGGAAGAAGTCCCCTCGCTGGTCATTTTAGATCTCAAAATGCCGGAAATGGACGGCCTGGAGGTGCTCAAGAAAGCCAAAGAAATGCTCCCCCGCCTGCCCGTGATCATGCTCACCGCCCACGGAACTATCCAAACGGCCATCGAGGCCATGAAAATAGGGGCGGCTGACTACCTTACCAAGCCTTTTGATCTCGAAGAGTTAAAGATTGTGGTCAAGCAAAATCTGCTCGTTAACCAGCTTGTCACCGAGGTTAATTTCTTACGGGCCGAGCTGGCCAAAAAATATACAAATTTAATCGGGCAGAGCAGAGCCATCCAGGAAGTTAAAAATTTAATCGAAAAAGTGGCCATCAGCAACGCCACCGTCTTAATCACCGGCGAAAGCGGCACCGGCAAGGAAGTGGCCGCCCTCACCATCCACCAAAAAAGCCTGCGCAAAGACGGGCCTTTTGTGCCCGTCAACTGCGCCGCCCTGCCGGAGCAGCTTTTAGAAAGCGAGCTTTTCGGCCACGAAAAAGGGGCTTTTACGGGGGCAGTCGCCCGCAAGCTGGGTCGTTTCGAGCTGGCTGACAAGGGGACCATTTTTCTTGATGAAATTACGGAAATGCCCCTTTCCATGCAGGTGAAACTGCTGCGGGTGCTGCAGGAAAAATCCTTTGAGCGCGTCGGGGGCACGGAAACCCTGCACGTGGACGTACGGGTGGTCGCCGCCACCAACCGGGACATCGTGAAAGCCATGGAACAGGGCAGGTTCCGGGAAGATCTCTACTACCGCCTCAACGTCTTTCAAATTCACATGCCCCCGCTAAGAGAAAGAAAAGAGGATATACCCTTGCTGGCCCAGCATTTTGTCGAAAAGTTCCGGCCCACCTACCTGGTGAACAAAATTTCGCCAGCAGCCATGGAGCTGCTCGTCAGGTACCACTGGCCGGGAAACATTCGCGAGCTGCAGAATATAATTGAAAGAGCGGCCATCATTTGCCAGGGCAACGAAATCCTGCCCGAACACCTGCCCAAAGAACTGCTGGCTGCCCAAAAAACGGTGGTCGGTTCGGTCATCGACTTCCCGGACCAGGGAATTTCCCTGGAGGAAGTGGAAAAGGAGCTGATCTTAAAAGCGCTGGAAAAAACCGGCGGAAACCAAACCAGGGCGGCCCAATTGCTGGGCATTACCCGCTCGGCCTTGCTCTACCGGAGCCAAAAACACGGAATCAATATTTAAAATTTTTTTCGATAAAAGGAGGATTTTGCGATCACTCTTCAGAATATTTTCATTTGAAAAGAGGTTAAACTTTTACATAAAAGACCGGTGGTGATTATGATTTTAAATGAACGGAAGAAAAATAAAAAGGAAATAAACACCCCCCAGGGGCAGGTAATCATTGAGGGGCCCGTAGAAAGGGATTACATCGCTGCTTTGCTTATTGATCCAAACTTGAGCAATTTCCGGAATCCCGCGCGGCAAAAAGAAGCTTTAATGATCGTGGCCGAGTCCCCGGAAGGAATGATATATATAGCCAGGCACGGCAAGACTATTATTGGCTACCTCTCCTTTCACTCCCCCAGTCCTTACACACGCTGGAGCAGGCATCCGCGCATTCTGGAACTGGGAGCTATTGAAGTAAGCGCCCCGTGGCGCCGCTTAGGAATTGCTTCTGCCCTCTTGAAGGAAGCCTTCCAAAACGAGAACCTGGAAGAATACATCGTGATTGTGTGCGAGTTCCAGCAGCATTGGGACCTGCGGGGCACCAGAATGAACGCCTGGAATTACCAGCGGATGCTGACCAGGCTATACGGCAGTGTAGGCTTTAAAAAGCGGCGCACAGACGATCCAGAAATCCTGGAACACCCGGCCAACATGCTTTTGGTGCGCTTCGGCAGCAAGTTAAACAACGTCTACATAAAAGCTTTTGAAGAGCTGACTTACCAGCAGTCGCTGGTGGATTAAAATATGCTAATTCATTCCAAACCCGGACAAAACCTCCTGAAAGCAAAGAAAGAGTAGCTTGCTCAGGAGGTTATTATATGTTTAAAAGCACAAAATTGATTTTTAAAATTAAAAATAACAGCCCAAGAATATAAGAGGTGATCTGATGAGCCGCAAAGGGCTCTACAATTACAAGAACTATTGGCCGAACGTCGCCGAGAACGTATTCATCGCCCCCGGGGTGCGCATCATCGGGCGCGTGGAAATTGGCGAGGGGGCCAGTATATGGTTTAACACAGTAATCCGCGGGGACGTCAACGAAGTAAAAATCGGCCCCTATACAAATATCCAGGACGGCTGCATGCTGCACGAAGAAGCCGACGCCCCCTTAATCATCGCCGAGCACGTCACCATCGGCCACAACGCCATTATCCATGGTTGCACGATCGGCAGGGGAGCGCTCATTGGCATGGGTGCGATTATTTTAAACAAGGCCGTTATTGGAGAGGGTGCGGTCGTCGCCGCCGGCTCCCTGGTCGTTCCGGGGCAGGAAATTCCCCCAGGGCATCTGGCGATGGGCTCCCCCGCAAAGGTAATGCGCGCCCTTTCTGCGGAGGAAATGGCGCGGTTTCAGCGGGCAGCGGAAAATTACCGCCTGCGCGCGCAAGACTATTTAAAAACTCTCCAATCATCTTAGCGCTAAAGACATGCCGAATCCGCGCGCTTTTCGCCTACACCCCTACCAGGGCCACTTCCTCCCGGTCCAGCAACTGGCGAATCCCGCGCATAAAATCCGCCAGGTAAACGTCGTCTCTTGCCGCGCGCTCAATCTGGCGCAATAAATCAATTTCTCGGCGCAGCATGGAGAAGATATCTCCCTCTTCCAGGCTGCATTTCTGCATCAGTTCGTCAAAAGAAGCCCCCCGGTACCAGGCGGCCGCCAGTGCGGCCGGCAGGTGGCTCCAGACGCAAAAGTGCTCCGGGACCCCGCTCTTCAAAAGAAGCTTGCGGAGGCGCACCACGTGCTCCAAGGAGAAGGGGCACTTTTCCACCCATTCGTCGCGCCCGGGCTGGTAATCGACGCCCGCTAAAATGGCCGCCGCCTCTTCCGCCGACGCTTCTAAAAGAATGCCTGAAAAAACCAGCTCGGTGACCAGTATTTCCTGAACGTGCAATTCCAGCGCAAATTTCCCGCGCGGAAGCAGTTCCCGGCCGCGAACGTACCCTAAATCTTCTAAAAGACGCCACACATTTTGAAATTCCTCCTCAAAATCGCGGGAATTCCTTTGCAGGTGATGAATGCGGGCCAGCAATTGATTTTTTCTTTCCGTTACATTAGCCAGCTTTTTTTCCGCTTCTGCACAAATTCTGTGGTCGCAATGCTTGCGGGCGGTCTGCAGCAGCCTGCGCAGCTCCTCGCGGCGCTCCCGGGCGCCCGGGCGGTGGCGGTGTTTGCGGCGCTTGAGATGATTAAGCTCGCGCCTTAAAAGCAAACGGTACAACTGGCAGGAAGGGGTGTCCTTCTCGGGGCAGAAACAGGCCGCCAAACGCTTTTCTTTTTCTTCGAGCTCCCTTATCTCCCGCCTTAACTGCCAGATCTCCCGGTTATTCTGGTAAACGGCCAGGTTTTGCTCTAAAAACCGCTTGATCTCTTCATCCGTTTTCCAGTAAAGAAGGCTTAATACCGTATTTGGCGAGATCATCAGGCGCCCCCGCACGGGTTCCACGTCAAGCTCGTTGTAAAAACCGGTTTGTTCCGGATACCTCTCGTCAATCCTGATGTAGACGCGGCCAACCCGGTCGTACCCGCGCCGCCCCGCCCGGCCGGCCATTTGAAAAAACTCGCGGTTCATTAAAGAGCGGAACTCCCGTCCGTCCCACTTCCGGCAGGAGTCAAAAACCGTGCTGGCGGCGGGAAAATTAACCCCCACGGCAAAGGTTTCCGTGCAGAACAGGACGTAAATCAGCCGCTGCTCGTAAAGCCTCTCCACCAGATCCTTAAGCACGGGGGGCAGGCCCGCATGGTGGTAGCCAATCCCCTGCAAAAGGAGGCGGCGCAAGTTCTGGCGGCGGAGCGTAAACAAACCGGGGCAGTTCTCTTCCGCTTCCTTGATCATCTTTTTAGCCCTTTGCCTTTCCCGGCCGGTTAAAAAATCAAAAGAGCGGCCCAGCTCCTCGGCCAGCATTTCCGTGCGGCCCCGGCCAAAGGCAAAATACAGAGCCGGCAAATGGTCCTGGATCGTTTCGATCACTTCTGCGCAGGTAGGGCTATTTTCGGACATTAACCCACTTCCTCACCTTAAGAATAAGGAATAAAGTCCTCGTTATATCTGTTGTACCTGCTCCCGCCTGCGCGCAGGCGCCTTGTGCGCCTGACTTCGCGGCGCTCTTCAACTTCGGTGCGCGCCTGGTCCTCATCCAAAACATCCCCGGACGGAGAAATCCAGCTGATCTTTAAGGGGACGGCGCGCTTCTTTTCTTCAATTACTTCAATTGACGAGCCCCGGATTTCCCCCATCCAGACGGCAATCTCCCGCACGTTGGGCACCGTGGCCGAAAGGCCCAAAATCTTAATGTGTCCGGGAGCGAAAATAATGCTTTCTTCCCAGGTGGTGCCCCTTTCCAGATCATCTAAGTAATGCATCTCATCAAAGATCACGTGGGATGTGTTATCAAGCATCTCTGGATTGGCAAAACACCAGTTCCGAAAAATTTCTGTCGTCATCACCAGCAAGGGAGCTGCTTCGTTAATAGAAAGGTCGCCGGTGATCAGGCCCACTTTTTCCCGTCCGAACAGTCTGCAAAAATCTCTGTATTTCTGGTTGGAAAGGGCTTTTAAGGGGGAGGTGTAAACGGCCCCCTTTCCTTCGGCCAGGATCTTTTCCAGGAGCTTTTCGGCAATCAAGGTCTTCCCCGTGCCCGTCGGAGCGGCCACTAAAACGGAATGGCCGGCCAGCAAAGCGGCGATTGCTTTTTCCTGAAAAGGATCTAACTTGATGGGGGCCGGCTGCGGTTCCCTGGAAAGAGCCCGCCGGCGATTCCCTTTTTTCAAAGCAACAGCACCCCTCGTAAAGCAGTGGTTCAAGCGCTAATCTAAATTATACACTAAAAATCTGTCGCCGCAACGTATCCTCTGGCGCGCTAACAAAAAGTTAACGGGCAGTGAAAAGATTGTTCTCTCCCGGCAAAAAGTAAGGTATAATAGGGATAACCACTTTTGAAGGAGTGAAGTCCCGTGGCCCAAAAATACCCGGTAGACTACCGGGTAAACACGCAAAACGGACAGATTTTAAGCGTAGAAGTCACCTGCTGCCAGCGCCGCATCGGCGAAATCCGCTTTAAAGACGGACAAAGCATCAAATGTCCGGGCTGTGCAACAGTTCATCTTTTACGCCTGCAGCACAACCACTTTCATATCAGCCAGGAAAAAGCGTGATTTTAAAGAGCAAAATCGAAACTAAGGACTGAACGCTAAAATAGCTTCCCGCGCCAGCTTGGCGGCTAAGAAAGAGGTGCGCTCGGAAGGGTCGTACACAGGGCTCACCTCTACTATATCCAGGCCTACCACCTGCGCGCGCCTTAAATCATGCAGGGCCTGGATTACTTCCTGCGGCGAGCAGCCCCCGGGTTCAGGCGTTCCCGTACCCGGAGCGTAAGCGGGATCCAGCACGTCTATATCCAGCGTCACGTAAACCGGCCTGTCTTTTATTTCCTTCATTATTTTTTGCAGAGGGGAGGCCACCTCATTAAAGAATAAGTTGGTGTGCGCGCGGGCGTAGTAGAATTCCTCCCGGGCACCCGAACGGATGCCCAGCTGATAAACATTTTCTCCCCCGATGAACTCGGCCACCCGCCTCATCACGGTGGCGTGGGAAAGCTTTTGACCGTAATATTCGTCCCTTAAATCCAGGTGGGCGTCCAGGTGAATGACCGCCAGGTGCGGGTAAAACCGGGCAACCGCCTGGATGGCGGGGAGGCTCACCAGGTGTTCTCCCCCGAGAAGAAGCGGGAATTTACCGTGCACGAGCAGCTTCTCTACCGTCAAAGCAATCCGCTGAACGCTCTTTTCAACGCTTCCCGGAGGAAAAACAAGATCGCCGGCGTCAAAATACCGACAATCCCTTAAATCACGATCCAGGTAAGGACTGTACTCTTCCAGCCCCTGGCTCACCAGGCGGATTTGCAAAGGGGCCAGGCGCGCTCCCGGCCGGAAGGTAACGGTAAAGTCCATGGGGGCGCCCAAAATAACCACCCTCGCCCCGGCAAAGTCGTCGGCCGCGCCCATGTAACTGGTGTTCTTTTCCAAATGATCCCACATCCGCTTCCCCAATCCTTTCCGGCAGGCGTCTTTGGACCTACGCGCGCTCCGGCTTACCTCCCTGCTTTTCTTTCAGCAGTTCCGCCACGAAAGGCGGCAGCACAAAGGCGCTTTTATGCACGGCCGGGCTGTAATACCGCGTACCCAAATCGGGCAGCTTCTCCACTTCTACCTCCAGGGGATCGTATTTCTTGCTGCCCATGGTAAACGTCCACAACCCCCCGGGATAAGTGGGAACGCAGGCCAGGTAAAGCCTGGCTACCGGAAAGATGCCGGCTACATCTTGAAAAACGCGGGTAATCAGCTCTCCGTTAAAAAACGGGGACTCGGTTTGGGCCACAAAAAGGCCGTCTTCAGTTAAGGCGTAAAAGACATCGCGGTAGAAGGCGGCGCTAAACAACCCTTCCGCCGGCCCCACGGGGTCGGTAGAGTCAATCACAATCATCTCGTAAGCCCCGCGGTGCTCCCGCACGTGTTTGATTCCGTCGTCGATAATTATTTCCACCCGCGGATCATCCAGGCCGCAGCTAATCTCGGGCAAAAACTGCTTTGCCGCTTCGATTACCCGGCCGTCAATTTCCACCAGCGCCGCCCTTTCCACCCGGGGGTGTCTTAAGATTTCCCTGATCGAGCCCCCGTCGCCGCCGCCCACTACCAGCACCCGCCGCGGCTGGGGGTGAGTATTGAGACCGACGTGCGTGATCATTTCGTGGTAAACAAATTCATCTCTCACGGTGGTCTGGATTACGTCATCTAAAACCAGCATCCGCCCAAACTGAACTGTCTCGTAAACAGTAAGTTCCTGAAAAGGCGTTTTTTCGTGATGCAAAACTTTCTTTGTCCGGCAACTCAAGGCCATATCCGGGGTCTGCAGTTCCGTAAACCAGGAATTCATCCTTCTCCTCCTTCATTTAATACCACATGGGTACGGCAGCCAGAGCGCAGCCAATTTTTTCTACTCTGTGCTCCACGGCAGCAATTTTTATATCGACCAGTTCTATTTGCCGGGCGGCAAATGATTCGGATAACATTTCTTTAATTTTGTTGCGCGCCTCGGCTTGGGAGCAGCGCCCGGCAAACTCCATAATCACCCCAAAAGAATTTAAGCCGACGCCTACTCCCACCGCGGCGGAAATCAATTCGCCGCGGACATCGCTGATCATATAACCATACGCAACCGGCACCAGCGCGCCTTCGGGAATCACCAGCTCGGAGCAATACTGAGCGCCCGGCGGCAGAATACTGCTTACCCGGACCAGGTTGATATTGCCAATTCTTCCCGCCAGCAAAGCCCGATCAAAAGCCGTGAGAGGGGTGTTGCCCTCTGCGCTGGCCGCAGTAAGAAAATACTTCCGAGGAACCGGTAGCATTTTTCATCCCTCCTTATCTTGTTCGCCCAAAGCAACAAAATAATTATAACAAAAGTATGCAAAAAGTGAAGCATAAATTGTCTTTACCATATTTTACTAGTATAGGCAACCAACCTCGGTGGGCAAGATATAAAGGAATGTTTTTATTCTTACGAAAACCAAAAAGGAGGATGTGGCAATGGCCAAAACTGTGATCAGTACTTTTAATTCGCGGGATTCCGCCGAAAGGGCGGTCAGCGATTTAAGAAGCAAGGGATTTGACCGCGAAATTTCCATCGTGGCCAAGGATGACCAGCGCGCGCAAACCCGGCGCGAAAGAGAGGACACCCCGAGAATGGGTGGCGACCCCGTTTTCGACGGGACCACCACCGGCGGTGTTTTAGGCGGCCTGGCGGGCTTGGCCGCGGGCGCCGGCGCCCTGGCCATCCCCGGAATCGGGCCGATCATCGCCGCCGGGCCGATCGCCGGCCTGCTTTCCGGAGCCGCCACCGGAGGAATTGCCGGCGGCCTGGTCGACTGGGGCATCCCGGCCGAACGGGGCCGCTATTATGAAGAACGGGTTAAGCAGGGAAACATCCTGGTCTCTGTGCGCACGGACGACAAGAAGGCAAACGAGGCCGCGAACGTTTTACGCAGCTACGGCTCCCAGGACGTAGAAATCCACTAAAAATATTCCGTCCCTGATTCCGGGATTTTAAACTACCCCGGGTTAACAGGTTAAAGGCGTAAAATCCAATAAGCATTAGGACCCCGGAATTTTTGAGGGCTTTTCAAAAAGGGTAGGCAAGCAAACCTGCCCTTTTTTAATTGAGACAAAAAAATTTTTACCGCCGGCGAAAGGATTTTGGTAATTTTAACCAGTATTATACAATTAATATACTTTTTGGAAGGATCAAAGAGATGAAAAAAGGGACGCTTTTCCTGGTATTTTGTTTTTCCCTTTCTCTTTTCTACATCCAGAATCTCTTCTCGTCCGGCGCGCCCCAAAAAGAACAGCTCATCTACCTTAGTGCTCAGGAAGCCCAGACGCTGGACCCCGCCCGGGCGCAAGATTATTTTTCGGCCCGGATTATTGCCCACATTTATGAAGGGCTGGTTAGATTTAAGCCAGACACCTGGGAAGTAGAGCCCTGTCTGGCCACCGGCTGGGAAGTGTCTAAAGACGGGTTATCCTGGACATTTAAACTCAGGCCCGGCGTAACATTTCACGACGGAACGCCCTTTGACGCCTCCGCCGTAAAATTTAACGTCGACCGCCAGAAAAACAAAGGGGGGGCCTTAACGTACGCCGATCTGGTTTATGGAATGGTGGAATCAGTAGAAGTGGTGGATGATCTCACCGTTCGCTTCCGGCTTAAATTTCCTTACGCACCCTTTTTAAACAACCTGGCTCTGCCTTTTGTCGCGCCGGTAGTCAGCCCGGCGGCGATTAAAAAATATGGCGACGGGGTCGCCGGGCATCCCTCGGGAACCGGTCCTTTTCGCTTCGAAAAATGGAAGCGCAACACAGAAATCAGATTAAAGGCCAATCCCGATTATTGGGGCAAAAAACCGGCCGTGCAGAAAGTTGTGTGGCGGACGGAAAAAAGTGCTTCCCGGAGAATTAACCTCATGGCAAATGAGCGGGCCGATCTGGTGGATGTTTCGGCCGAGGACGCCGCCGTCCTGACGCAAAAGCAAAAAGGTACTGCCGTCTGGCGCGCTCCAGGGGTAGACATAAGCTATCTGGGCTTTTATACCAACAAAAAACCCTTTGCCAACCCCCAGGTAAGGCGCGCCGCCTGCCTGGCCGTTAATCAAAGCAAAATTATTGCGGAACTGTTCCGCCAAAATGGCGTTCCGGCGAGCGCCCCGCTTCCCCCGGGCATCCTGGGATATTCCCCCGATTTGCGCCAGCCGCTCCACAACCCCCAACAGGCCCGCCGGCTGCTTGCCGCCGCCGGCTACCCGGACGGCCTCTCCATAAAATTGATTACCTACGCCCAAGCCCGCCCTTATAATCCGGCGGGCGGCGAAAAGCTGGCCCGGGAGCTGGCCGATCATCTTGCTGCCGCCGGCTTTCGAGTGGAAATAGCCGTTTACCCCTGGGAAGAATTCAAAAAAGCCCTCCTCCGCCAGGAGGGGGACGCCTTTTTATACGGCTGGACGGCCGACAACGGCGACCCCGATAATTTTCTTTACACTTTATTCTCTTCCAGCAAGATCACCGCCGGGCTTAACGCCAGCCGCTACCGGAATCAAAGGGTCGACACGCTGCTCGCTACCGCTCAGAGGATCACGGACCAGGCTGTACGCGCACGCCTCTACCAGGATGTTCAAAAACAACTTTTGCAAGATATGCCGGTATATTACATTAACCACAGCCTTTTCCTGATCGCCGCTTCACGCCACATTCAAGATTTCAAGATTCGCCCGGGAGGCTACTTTTACCTGCAGGATGTTCAAAAACGTGATTAAACGATCAAAATAAACGTATTATCATCTGTCAAAAATGAATAAGCGATCATTTTCTGGATATCCTAAAAACGTAAAATATGAATCAAAAAGGGGGAAGATCGTGATGCATCAGATTCTACAGCAACTCCAACGTTTGCGCGACCAGGTAAACTCCATTTCGCAGCTGGCCGGCCAGTTGCAGCAGTTTGAACAAAACAACTCTGCGCAGTTGCAGCAATTACAGCAAAAAGAAGTATTCGCTGCGCAAAACCTGCAGCGAATCCAGTTCCTGGCAAACCAGCTGCGCCAGGACATCGCCCAGGCCACCAGTATGGCCCAGCAGCTGACCGGCGCCTCCGTTTTCCCGCAGTACCAGGCCCAGTATACTTCACCGGCGGGACAGCAATACGTTTCCTTCCCTTACCAAACGGGAACTACCTACGGCGCCCAACAACAGGTAACTCAGTCCGGTTGGGCGGTGCCGCAGCAAGGGCTCACGGGCGCCATTACCCAGAGAGCGGGCACGCAATACGGATACGGCATGGGTCAAACAGGGTACACAACACAATATACTCCGCAGGCCGGTTACGCGCAGTATAACCCTTACCAGACTTACCAAACTTACCAGACACAGGCCGGTTACGCGCAGTATAATCCCTACCAGTTTGGTCAAAGCGCCCAGTATTACACTGCCCCCCAATTTAATCCACAGCAACAGTATACCGCCGGCCAGACAATCCCGACCACCCAGTACGGCGCTTACCAGCAGGCCGGCCAGACAGGCCAGTACGGCGCTTATGAGTCAGGGATAGGGTACAGGATAGATTAACTAAACTGTTTTATGGCACTCAACAAGGACCGGAAACGCCGGTTCTTGTTTTTTATGTTGCAACAACTAAAAAATTACAAATTTAAAAATACAAATTAAGACACTAAAAACCTCTTAACATTGTAAAACCATATATTGTATAATTAAGAAAAATATGAGAGGTGATTTTTCTTGGTCAAAGCGCTCCGCGAAGGAACTTCCTTTAACCAGCGCGAAGTGATCGACTTACTGGTAGAGTTCTCCGGGTTTAAAGATCGCGTGCAAAAAAAATTTAAGGATTTATCCCGAGAGCTGGAAGGCAAGCCTAACGAACACGAGTTGTGGGTTAACCTGTACCTGGTTTCCGCTGATTACGCCGAAGAGATGGCCATTAAAAGACAGAAGCAGGAAGCCCTTATCCAAAAGGTTTCTTAAGACAACCGCCGCGCCGTCAGACACCCTTGCCAGCGGTCAGTACCGTGTGATATAATTAAACCAACACGGGGGCATAGCTCAGCTGGGAGAGCGCTAGAATCGCACTCTAGAGGTCGGGGGTTCGAGTCCCCTTGCCTCCACCAG
>DYES01000044.1 GCA_020725585.1 Desulfovirgula sp. | reverse complement strand
TAAGCATTATGCTGGAAAAACCATGAGTTGTAAAGATTGCCAAAGAACAAATTTGAAACTTTTTTGAGAGGCCGCAAACCTCACAATCTATAAGGCTTAGCAGCTCTCAATCTAGGCTAATTTAATTTTATACGAGGAGGACGGAAAACATCATGACTTCCTCTATTGGCCGCTCCGCCTCCTACGCTTTTTCCATAAATACAGTGCTTCCTTTCCACAGGGCTAAGGGTTTTCCCAATCTCGGTGGCCATAATCTCACCTCCGTTTTTGAGCGCTGAATACTGTTATTTGCCACTCCCGTCAAACCAGCTACCCTGTAACTCTCCTGTATAGCGCAATGTGCACAGGCGCTGAATTTACTGCTGTATTTCGAACTCAGTTACAGCGGGTGTTTTTTCTGGGCCGGCCTCAACAATTTTTTTTGTGACCCTTGCTAATAACAAGGTTACGAGTTGGCTCCAAGAGCTAATCTCTTCAGCGGTAGCACCTCGGGTAGCTTCATCGTCTACGAGAGGCAGCGCGGCGTTCAAGATTTCTAATCGGGCCTTCAAATGACAGAGCATAAAGTAAGCAGTAACCAGTTCCTCTTCGTCGCCCATACCGAAATTCAAGTTCTTCGGGTCGGTAAGGACGATGCGGAAAACGTCCTCATTATGGAAGGATACAACTGAATCAATTATGTCGATTTCGTACTGGAAGGTTGCCGCTACGCTGTCCTTGAAAGTCCAATCTTCGGGATGGATAGGGTTTTCTTGCACCCTGTTCACTATGCTGCGCCTCCTCTCCACAGGACTGAGGGTATCTGCAATCTCAGCGGCCATCCGGTGTCACCTCCTTAAAAATAAAATACCGTCACAAAAAAGCATCACGTTATTTTACCCGAAAAAGGAAAAAGCAATAAGATAATTTGATTAAAAAACTATAATTTTAGACGCAGATAATCTGCGGTATAACAATTTGTACGCGGTTTCTTAAATGCCATGGGGGGAGCATGAGCATAGGCACCTGCTGGTTTCCCAGGCAGAATTAACTCTGGAACAGATCCGGGCCATAGAACTGGATTTCCGGAAGCACCGGGTTATTTTTCAGACCACCCGGTTCGGGTAAAACACAGGTTCTGCTTTACCGTGCCCGGTACCTGTGCGATCTCTGAAATGCGGGGCCGGACCGGCTTCGGGCGGCAGTTGATTGAAAAGTTGATTTTTGCGTTTTTTGCCAAATGAACGAAAATATAACAAAAGAAAGAAATATAACAAAAGAAAGGAAGATCCTGATGTTATCCAAAGAAGACCAGCTTGCAGATCTGGCCGCCCGGTGGGAAAAAATGCCCAGGGGCAGTGAGGAGGAGCGGGATGTTTTTCCTCGTCACGGAAAGATCAAGGCGCCATCTGGACGTGGTGGTGGAATTAACCGGTCTGAAACCCAGCCAGTATGACTTTACCGAAGTGGACAAGGACAACCCCTGCAGATTTACCAGACCATAAAGGACATCTATCATCGATGGGGGCGGCCGGCCAGCGTTGCCCTGGACTTTACCGGCGGCACCAAGGCCATGTCCGGTGGTTCGGCCATGGCAGAGGGCCTTATTGGCGCCGAACTGATTTACATTACCAGCTCCAACTACCGGGGCGACCTGTGCTGTCCATATCCCGGTTCCGAGCGCCTGGAATTCATTCCCAATCCCTACCAGGTGTTTGGCGATCTGGAGGAGGAAAAAGCCCTGGAGTTGATGACCAAGCATGACTACGCCGGGGCAGGCCGTATCTTTGGGGAACTGGCCCAGGCAGTGCCCGATCCCCGCCGGTACCAGGTTTTGGGCCACCTGGCCCGGGCTTATAAGGCGTGGGACAATATCAATTTCCCGGCTGCCGCTGAAGCCCTGGAACAGGTAATAAGTATGGTTCAGGGCAGTACAGCAAGATACAAAGGAATTTTGTCCTGCAGGACCGGTTCCCACAGCTTGTACAGCAGCATCAGGCCCTGGTGCTCTTAAGCAATAGAACCGGCTTCGTCAAAGCCCGAATATCTGGCCCACAGGAAACGGGCAGAATAGTGAAACTTTTACAGGACAGGGAATTTATTCAGATTTTGATGGCCACCATCTATTGCAATGCCCTGCGTCGGGAGGAGCAAAATAAGCTGGATATGGCTGCCCTGCTGCTATACCGCCTCCTGGAGATGATAGAGCAGGCCGCCCTGGCGGCTTACGGGATGGATACGGCCGAACCGGATTATTACTGCCTGGTGGGGGTTCCGTTGGAAGGGCCGCAGCAGGGGGAAAATTCAACCTGCGCCCGGCAGGGAAGAAGACCGGCCACCAGGGAAGAATTACAGGAGAAATTTGGAACCATACGGGTGAAAATCTTGAGAAAACAACCGTCAGAGACGACCCTCCCGGGCCAGATATCCTTGTTTAACGGTTACCTGCTCTTAAAGGCAATTGACGACCCCCTGGCCAGGGGCATCAACCTGCCCCGCTTGAACGGCTTGATCGAAAAGCGCAATTTCAGCCTTTTGTCCACGGGTTTGAAGCAGTGGACAAAGAGGATTACACCGTGTTTAAAAAACTGGTGGAGGACATTGCCGAAGTCTTCCTGGCATCAGGCGGTACCTGTTTAAAGGAGCTGGCAGACCGCTACCAGTTCCTCCGCCCGCCATTTTGACCAGCGGCGCATATTTGTTAAGTTGTTCTCAATGTTATCCTAAAGACCACCCGGAAGTGCCGGAAAGGACCGGGCTTCCCGGAAAGTCTTTTTATGCCCTGTGACGGGCACAGACCAGCCGGTTTTCGCCGTCCGGAAAAAGGCGCGGGGAAGGCCGGCCGCACAGGGGACAGAGGGGCGTTTCCAGGCGGTGGGCGAAGGGATTGTACAATACGGTAAAAGGCAGGACCTGCTTTTTATGCTGCACTTCCAGCTCGACGTGCAGAAGGGGAAGACGGTAGTCCACCAGGTGGTCCAGGTGCAGCTCCACTTCCACGGTGTAACGGTCGAGGGTATCTTTTTCCCGGCGCTGCCGGTCGGCCTCCACGGCAGCCAGTTGTTTAACCAGGCGCTCCTTTTTGGCCTCGTCGCCGGTTGCCGCCAGCTTATGTTCGATTTCCCGGATCATCCGGGTGTAATACCCGGACACCCTGGCCATTTCCCGGGCCAGCCGGCCCTTTGCCTGCTCCTGAAGGGCAAGGGCCTGCTCCCTGGCCTGCCTTTCCGCTTCCCGGCAGGCCGCCCGGTACAGGTCCGCCAGGGGAAGCCCCGGCGCTTCCGGCAACTGCCACGCGGGCTCCCCGGCCGCCACCACGTTTGTCCACCAGCCGGCAAAATCGGGCGCCACCAGGCCGGTGGATCCGTCCACCACGATCTCCAGGAGTTCTTCAATTTTTTCGTGGGAACAAAACACTGCCCGGAAGAAAAAGCCCCTGAAGACGTGCCCCTCCAGCCACTGGCGGACGACCCTGGGCGGGCGGCACCCCACGAACTCAATTTTTTCGGCAATCTCCCGCTCCAGCCGGGCCGCCTGTTTCAAACCCGCCTCCGGGCCGTAAAGAACCGTATAGCGGCCGTAACTTGCGGCCAGTCTGGCCAGGCTGTCTAAAAAAGGGCTCCCGTAAGTAAGAAAGATTGCTTCCGGATTTTCCCGGGCCACTTCGTAATCAAAAGCCAGCAGAAGATGATCCTGGTTTAGCAGGTTGTGCAGTTCCTCCGGCAAAAGCGCTTCCACCAGTTCGTAACCGGCTTCCTCCACGACGGCTCCGGCCCGTTCTAGACAGGCGGTGACAAACGGGCGCAAACCCGGCTTTTCGGAAGACAGCATCGATGCCCCACCTCCAGGTTCCGCGAATTAATCTTTTTCCGGCAACAATTCGCCCAGCAGCCGGTCGTCCAGTTCCTTTACCGCCAGGTAGTGCTTTTTGGCCGCGGCGAGCTTTTCGCCCAGTTCCGCCAGCCCGGCCTGCAGGGCTGCCTCGTCGGCCGCCCCGGCCCAGATATCCATGACGATGTCTTCAAAATTCTTTTTCTCGCGCAGGTTGCCTAAAATCATGTCCAGCTCCCCCACCACCAGCTGGAACATGTTGATTTTGGCGTCCAGCAGGTCCAGGATGTAGGCTTCAACCGTCCCGGCCGCCGACAGATTGTAGATGTAAACGTCCTTTGTCTGACCCAGGCGGTGCAGGCGGCCGATGCGCTGTTCGATGCGCATGGGGTTCCAGGGGAGGTCATAGTTGACGAGCACGTTGCAGAACTGCAAGTTACGCCCTTCGCTCCCCGTTTCGGTGGAGACCAGGACGCGGGCGCCGCCGGCAAAGGCCTGCACCTGCGCTTCCTTCTCGGCCCGCCGCATCCCGCCGTGCAGCCGGGCCACGCTGAATCCTTCCCGCTCTAAAAGGGCGGCCAAAAAATGCAGGGTTTCGCGAAAGCAGGTAAAAACAACGGCTTTAGCCGGGATTTTTTTGAGCAGGCGGACCAGGGCCTCGGCCTTGGCCCGGCGGGGCACTTCCCCGGCCTGGTCGGCCAGAGTTTTCAGCAGGCGGCGCAAAGAAGGGGGATTTTCTTCGCTGGCGGCCATTTTTTCCAGGGTAGGCAGCACCGCTTCGATGCTGCTGCCTACCTCCCGCTGAAGGGTCTTTAAAATAAACTGATTCACGCCGCCGGACAATTTCGCCGCTTCCGGAGTGTAATGGCCGCGCACAAAGGAAGTCAGCCGCCGGTAGAAGGCCGCCTCTTCCGGCGAAAGGGTCACCTCCACCACCTCGGCGTGGCGCCTGGCGGTAATGACGCCGGTTTCACTGCGCCGGTTGCGCACCATTACTTCGCGCACCAGCCTTTTCAATTCCTCCGTGTTTTTTGGTTTGAGCGGATCTCCCCGGGTGATGTATTTCCGCTTGAAAGAAGAAGCCGTTTCCAGCTGACCGGGCTGCAATAAAGTGATCAGGTTAAACAATTCTTCCAGGTCGTTTTCCACCGGGGTAGCGGTAAGGAACAGGACGTATTTCTTTTTGAGCTGACTAACCAGCTGGTAAGCCTGGGTGGTCTTATTTTTCAGGTGGTGCGCCTCGTCCACAATCACCAGGTCGTAAGCCGGTTCCAGCACCATGCTCCGGTGCGGTTCCCTTTTGGACGTGTCCAGGGAGGCAATAATGTAAGGAAAGACCGTCCAGGGGCGGGGTGTGGATTTGAAAAGGGGCGCATCGTAAGTGATAAAATCCAGGTTAAATTTGGCCTGCATTTCCTGGCGCCACTGTTCCACCAGAGAAGGCGGGGTCAGGACCAGGACGCGCCGGACCAGGCCGCGCAGGAGGTATTCCATCATGATCAGGCCCGCTTCGATGGTTTTCCCCAGGCCGACCTCGTCGCACAAAAGCGCCCGGCCGCGCAGGTGCTTTAAAACGTGGCGCACCGTGGCCAGCTGGTAGTCCAGCAACTGGATATCCCGGGCCGCCTGGACGGAAAGGAGGGTATCAAAACCGGGGGAAAGGAGCAGGCCGAGTGCCTGCCGGTGCAGGTAAAGGTCGGCGGCCGGCGAAACAGCGCCGCTTTCGGCCAGGTTTAAAACGGCCGCGTCTTCTTCTGGGAAGAAAGTTACTTTTACCGGCGGTCTTTCTTCCAGGCTTTCTTCCTGAGGACAACGGGTTTCCCGGGCGGGGAAGGCGACTTTACGGAGCGTTTCCGGGGCGCTTTGGGGGGCGCCTTCCGGAACGCTTTCCGGCTCCTTTTCCGGCTCCTTTTCCAAACTCTTTTCCAGCCCTCTTTTCGGCCCGGCAACGTCTTTCTTTTTCCGCGACACAACGCTCTTCGGGAAGGCGCCGCCCTTCTGCAAGACCGCGTCCCGCGGGGGCGCGGCGGCTTGCTGCAATCCGGCGTTTTTCCGGCGGGAACGCTTTCCAGGCCGCCTTCCTGGGGGAGGAGCGGGGGGCGCTGAACCGAGAATCTCAAAGAGAATTTCTTCCCTGGTCTTCCCGGTCCGCTGCAGATGTTCTTCGAGCATGGCGTTAATGGCTTCCGCCCAGCGGAGAAATTTCTCCCGGGCCTTTTTTCTTTCTTCTCTGGACAATTTTTGCCGGATCACCTTTTTCTGCCCGCGTGCCCCTGCTTGAACCTCTTCTGCGAGCAAACTTTCTTTTGGAGCGCAGTCTGAGGCTGAACGAACCGCTCTCTGCGGGTGAGCGCATCCAGCTTTAACCGTAGTTACTTCCCAGGTATCGTCTGAAACCGGCCTGGCCGTCGGGGCGGCTGGTTCGTCTTCGCTAAAGAGACTAAGCTGTTCAAACCGCGGTAATCCGGCGCCTTCTCCACCACCGTCTTTGAGCAGTTCCGGTTCTTTGTTTAATTCTGCTCTCTGTTCGTTCCCAGAAAGCGGTCCCTTTTCTTTGTCGGCCGGCAATTAAACCCACCCCGTTTACAAAAAACCGTCTGCAAGGATGCGAAACCGTCCTTTTTTGCTTACTTCCTGATTACCGCGCCCGAAACCGGGTCAAGCTCCTGCCGCTCCCCGCGGTCTTTGTCGTCAAATAATGGGCCCTGACTGCGTCGTCCGTCCCCTGTTGCCCCGGCGCCAGCTGGCCAGACCTGCCCCAGACCTGCCCCAGGCCAGCTCCAGATAAAGCTACTGATCTTATTCTTCGGTGGAAAAATTATTCCTGCTTCCAACACCAGGACCGCCTGCCGGAAGAGGTCCGACAGAAAACCCTAAACTGCCAAATTCAGTCAGCCGCTTTTATGGCGTGAATTTTTAGGTTACGGTACCAGAAAGAAACGTCGGGACTCGAGGCCTCTTTATTTTTCCGGTAGAAATTGTTATACTTAACTGAAACGCGCCTAAAAAAGGCAGCGCTAATCCTGAGTTGCTTTGGTTTTTCGGAATCACCCCGGTAATCGTCGGTGTAATTCCAAAAAGCATTTTTTGTACACGAGGTGGAAAAATGGGCAAGCCCGAGCTGCTGGCTCCGGCGGGGAGCTGGGAGGCGCTGGTGGCCGCGGTGCAGAACGGCGCCGACGCGGTCTACCTGGGGGGCAAGCTGTTAAACGCCCGGCAGTCGGCGGCAAATTTTAACGACGAGGAACTGGCGCGCGCCGTCGAGTACGCCCACGTGCGGGGCGTGAAAGTCTACGTGACGGTGAATACTCTTGTTGCCGATGAGGAACTGGAGGAAGCCGCCCGCTTTCTTTTTTTTATCCGGAACGCCGGCGCCGACGCCGCCATCCTGCAGGACCTGGGGCTGGCCGCGCTCGCCCGCGCGGTTGTTCCGGACCTCCCCCTGCACGCCAGCACCCAGATGACCGTGCACAACTCCCCCGCCGTGGAACACCTTCTGAAAATGGGTCTTAAGAGATTTATCCTCGCCCGGGAGCTGAGCCTGGGGGAGATAAAAAAAATAAAAGAAGAGACCGGCGCGGAGGTAGAGGTATTTATCCACGGCGCTTTGTGCGTTTGCTACTCCGGGCAGTGCCTGTTCTCCAGTATGGTGGGCGGGCGCAGCGGCAACCGCGGCCGCTGCGCCCAGCCCTGCCGGCTGCCGTACGCGCTGGTGGACGAGCGCGGCTGGCCGCTCGCCGATCCCGCCCGGGTCGGCGAGTACATTTTGAGCCCGCGCGACCTCAACACCAGCCAAAACCTTCCCGATCTCCTTCAGGCGGGTGTTGACGCCTTTAAGATTGAGGGGCGCATGAAAAGGCCGGAGTACGTGGCGGTGGTCACGCGCGTGTACCGGCGGTTGATCGACCGGACCGCGGCTTTAGGTGTCCAGAATTTTTACGTGGAGCCGGAAGAGGCGCAGGATCTGGCCCAGATTTTTAACCGCGAGTTTACCACCGGCTACCTTTACGGACGGCCGGGCAAAGAAATGATGAGTTACTTGCGTCCGAACAACCGGGGGGTTTTTTTAGGCCGGGTTCGCCGCAATGAGGGCGGATATTTGCAGGTTGCCCTGGAAGGCAGGCTAAACGTAGGGGACGGCCTCGAGGTTTGGGTTACCCAAGGGGGGCGGGACGGTTTTGAAGTAAAAGAGATTATTTCCAACGGAAAAAGGGTCGTTTCCGCGCCGCCGGGCCAGACGGTAAAGCTGGCGTACAGAGGCCCGGCCCGCACCGGGGACAGGATCTTTAAAACGCACGACAGGGAGCTTGTCGAGCGCGCCAGAGCTACCTTTGCTTCCCCCCGGGAAGCGCGGAAAATACCGGTGCGCGTATCTGTCCGGGGGAGGGTAGGGGAGCCGCTTTTTATTTTTCTCCAGGATGAGGAGAAAAACACCGGTGAGGGCAGGACAAGGGCGGTGGGCCGGGCGGCCGAAAAGCGGCCCTTGACGGCGGAATTTCTTTATGAACAGGTAGACCGCCTGGGAAACACTCCCTTTTCCATTGCCGAATTCGACTGTCGCCTGCAAGGCGAGGTAATTTATCCTGTAGGTGAAATCAACGAGGCCAGAAGACAGGCCGTTTCCGCATTAAGCGCCGCCCGCGCGCGGGCCGCCCGGCCTGAACTGGAAGATCCGGAGGTCTTTGCGCGGCGGCTGGTCAAAGCCCTGGAAAAAGAAAAAAGGCCGGAGCCCCTGCCCGGGCGCGCCCGGCCCGCGCCAGCCGGTTCTCCCGGCGGGTCTTACCCTTTGCTGGCCGTTTTTGCCGGCGATCTTGATTCCCTGCGGGCGGCGGCCGAAGCAGGAGCCGACCTGGTCTACTTCGGAGGCGAGGCTTTTCGTTTTCCGCCGGCCGCCCGGGAAGAATTGCACGCGGGGTTCCTCTTTTGCCGGAGGCGGGGCGTGCAATTTGTTCTGGCGACCCCGCGGATTATCAAAGACGGGGAACTGCCGGCAGTTTTGGAACTGTGCAAAGAAGTGATGAGCTGGCCGGCCGATGGCCTGCTGGTCGGCAACCTGGGCTTATTGGAGAAAATCAGGAAACTTGGCGTCCCCTTTTATGCCGATTACCCTTTCAACGTGTTTAACAGCCGGACTTTTGACTATCTTCAGGCAATGGGCGCGGTGCAGGTGATGCTGTCTTACGAGTTGACCAGGGAGCAGATCAAAAAAATTGCCGCCCGCGCGGCCGTTTCCGTCGAAGTGCTGGTGCACGGGGATGTAGAGTTGATGGTTTCCGAGTACTGCGCCGTAGGAAGCATCCTGGGCGGCCTGGCGCCGGCAAAAAAATGCCCGCGGTCCTGCCGGGAGCGCAGGTGCTACCTGAAAGACCGCCTGGGCGTACTTTTTCCTGTGGAGGTTGACAAGTTCTGCCGCATGCATATTTTTAACTCCCGGGAGCTCTGTCTTTTGGACCACCTGCGCCTGGTGGCGGAGACCGGGGCGGGCGTTTTCCGGATCGACGCCCGCCGGCGCGGCCCGGAATACGTCTTCCACGTTACCCGGGCTTACCGGCAGGCCCTTGAACGGGGAGGGGAAGGCCCGGGAAAGGAAACGATCGCCCGCTTCCTGACGGAAGAGACAACCACCGGGCACTTTTTCCGGGGCGTGGAATAAACCAGATAAATAAAAATGTGATATAATAAGAATTAATTAATTTAGGAATGATTCTCTTTAAATTCTTACCTTGCACCTGCAAAGCAGCTTTTCTTAGGGGTGAATCCAAGGAGTTTTCCAAATGCACGAACAGACTCTGCAACGCCTGGAGTTTCCTAAGGTATTAGCTCACCTGGCGTCTTTTTGTGTTTCCGAGCCGGGACGGGAGCTCGTTTTTTCTTTGCGGCCCATGACTGATTATGCGCTTATCTTAAAGGCGCAGGCCCAAACCACGGAAGGCAGAGAACTGCTCCGCTTAGAGCCCCTGGCCGGTTTGGGCGGCTGGCCGGACGTACGGCGGGAGGTGCACCGGGCGCGGCAGGGAGGGGTGCTGGATCCGGAAGAGCTTTTTGCGGTCGGGCAGGCCCTGCAGGCTTGCCGGCAGTATCAAAAGTTTTTCTCCCAGCGGTGCGAGCGCTATCCTTTGCTCGGGGAAGTCGCCGCGGGAATTGGCAATTTTGACGCCCTGGAGAAAAAAATATTTGCTGCCATTCTGCCCGGACCGGAAATTTCCGACCACGCTTCCCCGGCGCTGGCCGACGTAAGGCGCAGGCTGGCCCGGCTCCAGCAGGAGGTCAAGGAGCGCTTGGACCAGCTTATTCGTTCCCCGGCCATTCAAAAGTATCTACAGGAGCCTTTGGTGACCATGCGGGAAGGGCGCTACGTCATCCCCGTCAAGCAGGAGTTTCGCACGCACGTGCCGGGCGTGATCCACGACCAGTCGGCCAGCGGCGCTACGGTCTTTATTGAGCCCATGGCCGTGCTTGCCGCCAATAACGAAATGCGCCGTCTGCAGGCGGCCGAAAGACAGGAAATAAATAAGATCCTGGCCCGGCTGTCGGCGCAGGTGGCCGCCGTGGCGAAAGAACTGGCAGCGTCTTTGCGGGCCCTCGGCGAGCTGGATTTTATTCTGGCCAAAGCCCGCTATAGCCAGGCTTTGGACGCCTGGCAGCCGGAAATCGAGCCCGCCAGGCCCTTTTTTCACCTGCGGGGGGCCCGCCACCCCCTGCTCGCCATTGATGTGGTTCCCATCGATGTGCGCCTGGGGGAGGATTTCGATACCCTGATCATTACCGGCCCCAACACCGGCGGGAAAACAGTGGCTCTGAAAACGGCGGGGTTAATGGTTTTGATGGCCCAGTCCGGGCTGCATATCCCCGCCGCCGGCGCCCGGCTGGGCATTTTTACAAACGTGTTTGCCGATATCGGCGACGAGCAGAGCATTGAACAGAGTTTGAGCACTTTTTCCGCGCACATGAAGAATATCGTGCATATATTGCAGGAAGCGGACGCAGGCAGCCTGGTGCTTTTGGATGAACTGGGCGCCGGGACCGATCCTGCCGAAGGTGCGGCCCTGGCGCAGGCGATTTTAGAAAGGCTGCAGGGCAAAGGGGCAAAAACTGTTGCCACCACGCACTACAGCGAATTAAAAAACTTTGCGCATAGCCGGGAAAGAATGGAAAACGCCTCGGTGGAATTTGACGCCGTCACGCTTAGACCTACCTACCGTTTGCTGACGGGACGGCCCGGCGGCAGCCAGGCCTTTCAAATCGCCCTGCGCCTCGGGGTGGACGCTGATCTGATCAGCCGGGCAAGGCAATTTTTAAGCCAGGAACAGCTGGCCCTGGCCGATTTGCTCGTCCAGCTGGAGCGCGATCGGCAGCTGGCCGCCCGGGACAGAGAAGAAGCAAGGCGCTTAAAAGAAGAAGCGAGGGAGATAAGAGAGCGCTATCTGGAAATGGAAAAAGCGCTTTTCGAGCGCCGCCAGGAAATTTTAAGGAAGGCTGCCCAGGAAGCCAGACAGCTGGTACGTGAGACCCGGCAGGAAGCGGAAGAGATCGTTCGGGAAATGCGCGCGCGGGCGAACGAGGAGGCCCAGGCCGAACGGGAGAAGGCCGTTTTTGAGCTCCGGCGCAAAATCCGCGATCTATCAAAAAAAATCAGCGCTCCCGAGCCCCCGCCGGAAAGAGGGGAGGGTGAGATTCCGGCCGAAGTTAAAGCGGGCCAGGAAGTGTACCTTCCCCAATTTAACCAGACGGGCTACGTGGTGGCGCTCGCGGAAAACAATCAGGCCCAGGTGCAGGTGGGGGCCATTAAACTTATCCTTCCCCTGCAAGAGTTGCGCATCCGCAAAGAACAGATTTCCAGTCAAAAATTGCCTAATGCGGGCGTGCTTACCGCCAAGGCGAAGGCAATCTCCACCAGCGTGGATTTGCGCGGCCTGCGCGCCATGGATGCCCTGCTGGAAGTGGAGAAATACTTAGACGACGCCGTGCTGGCGGGGCTTTCGCGGGTCTATCTGATTCACGGCAAAGGGACGGGTGCCCTGCGCGCGGCCATCCAGGAGCAGCTCAAAAACGACCGGCGGGTGAAGTCTTTCCGCCTGGGCGAACAGGGCGAGGGCGGTGTCGGCGTAACGGTGGTGGAGCTGGCGTAGCTTATGGGGAAAGTAAGTAATTGACATGCGCTTGCCGGAGGATTAATATATAAGGAAAAAATGAGAAAGAACACGGATAGTGGAGGGAGGAGGGTCTTAGGCGATGACGGAAAACGACGTTTACCTGGAAAATGTAATCATGGTCCGGGACATGGAAAGAATGATCAGTGATTTTCCCGGCGTGGAGGAAACCGCCGTATTGGTTGAGGAACTGCCCGACGGCAGAAAAGAGTTTATCGCCTATGTCCAGCTAGACGGGAGCTGCGCCGTGGAAAAAGAGGCCCTGGCCGATCATTGCAGGCGAAAAATGGATGTACCTTTACGCATTGAATTTTGTGAACTTCCCAAAACCGCTACCGGCAAGGTGGCCCGCCACCTGTTAAAACAGGCGAGCGGTCAGTAGGCGGCGTCCCCTGCGTCTTAAAGCGTTGCGGAGAAAAGGGAAGAATGTGATGGGTAATGCCGCTTGGATTGTACGTGCACGTACCCTTTTGTCTGCAAAAATGTAATTATTGCGACTTTGTATCTTATCCTTATGTACAAAGCGACGTGCGGGATTATCTCGCCGCTCTGGGGAGGGAAATAGAATTAGCCAGCGGGCGCCTCCCGCCGGAAGAAAAAGAAGTGGAGACAATCTATTTCGGCGGCGGGACGCCCACCTGTTTGTCGGCAGAGGAACTGGCCTTCATCTTGAAAAGTTGCCGGCATTATTTTTGCGTGCTGCCGGGGGCGGAAATAAGTATCGAAGCCAACCCGGGCACGGTGGACAGGGAGAAGCTGGCCGCGCTTCGCCAGGCTGGCGTCAACCGTTTAAGCATCGGCGTGCAGGCCTGCCAGCAAAGGCTCCTAGACCTTCTGGGGCGGGTCCATACTTACGAGCAGGTAAAGGACGCCGCCAGGACGGCAAGAGAAGCAGGTTTTCAAAATGTAGGCGTGGACCTGCTTTTCGGCCTCCCGGAGCAAACCGAAAAGGACTGGGTGGAGTGCCTCGCGCAGGTGCTGATCCTTTATCCTGAGCACGTTTCCACCTACAGCTTACAGCTGGAAGAAAATACTCCTTTGTGGCGGGACGTGCAGGCCGGGAAGCGAAAACCCGGCGACGAAGAAACGGAACTGGCCATGTTTGAGCGGGCCATCGCCATTTTGACCGCTCGCGGCTACGTGCATTACGAAATTTCTAATTTTTCCGCGCCCGGCTGTCAGTGCCGGCATAATCTGCGCTACTGGCATAACCTGCCCTATCTGGGTTTTGGGCCGGCGGCCCATTCTTTTTACGCCGACTGCCGGTACAGCAACGAAATTTCCTTAAAAAAATATGTGCGCCGCCTTGGCGCGGGGGAATTGCCCGTTGCTGAAAGGGAAAAACTGACCAGGGAAACGATGATGGCGGAGACTGTTTTTTTAGGCCTGCGTCTAATCCAGGGCCTGGATTTAAATGTTTTTGCCGGGCGTTTTGGGCAAACGGTGGAGGAAGTCTTTCCGGAGCAACTCAGCCGCCTCTTGCGTCTAAATTTAATTGAGATAAACGGCCGTTTTTTACGCCTCACCCGGCAGGGACTGCCGGTGGCCAACCAGGTTTTTGCGGAATTTGTGTAGCCCTTGACAAGTACGGGCGGAAGTGCTATGTTTTAACTTAGGCGTTAGCACTCAAGAGAGGAGAGTGCTAACAAAGGAGGTGCCGCGGGATGAAGTTAAATCCCCGCCAGCAGCAAATTCTTTTGGCCATTATTAAAGAATACATCGACACCGCGGAGCCGGTTGGCTCCCGCACCATCGCCAGAAAGTATAAATTGGGCGTCAGTCCGGCCACCATTCGCAACGAGATGGCGGATCTGGAAGAAATGGGCTTCATCGAACAGCCGCATACTTCGGCAGGCCGGGTCCCCTCCGAGCGCGGTTACCGCTATTACGTGGATTATCTGATGCAAAGATATAGTCTGTCTCCGGAAGAAGAGGATTTGATCAGGCAGGAGTACACGCGCAAAGTGCGCGACATCGGCCTCCTTCTCCAGCGCACCGGCCAGCTCTTGTCGCAGCTTACCCATTGTGCGTCGGTTGTGCAGTCGCCGAAACTGGAGGTCGGCTCATACAAGCACATCCAGTTAGTTGAAATGAGCCCCGGTCGCGCCATGCTGGTCATCGTCATGGACAGCGGGATGATCCAGCACCAGATGATCGACATCCCCACCAGCATTACGGGCAGCGACCTGACCACCATTTCACACGTGCTTAACGCCAAGCTGGGCGGTTCCACCGTAGAGACCATTAAAATCACTTTGCTGAAAGAAATTTACCTGGAGTTAACGCGACACAGGCAGATCCTGGATATGGTCTTGGAAGCTTTGAGATCCAGCTCCGCTTCCGTTTCGGAAGATAAGATTTATCTGGGCGGGCTGTTTAATATTTTAAGCCACCCTGAATTTCATAACGTGGAAAAGGTAAAAACGCTGTTAAGCCTTTTGGAACAAGAAAATCTGCTGGCCAATCTGCTGGCGCAGATTAATCAACCCGGTATCAACGTACGCATCGGCGGTGAGATGAGCTGCCGGGAAATTCAAGACTGCAGCATTGTAACGGCCACTTACGAGATCGGGGGCCAGCCCATTGGTTACCTGGGGGTGTTGGGCCCCATTCGGATGGATTACGCAAAGGTAATCAGCGTCGTTGACTGCATGACGAAAAATCTATCCTACGCTTTAGAACGCTTATTTAAAGGTGGAGGTCGTTGAATTTGACCCTCAAACAGCAGGCGAGCGGCGGCGCAGAGGTTAACGAGCGGCTGGCCGCCCTGGTGAGCAACGCAAACGCCATCCGGGCCATTGCCTCGGCGGTAGAGAACACGTTGGGGCCCAAGGGTCTGGATACCATGCTGGTGGATAAATTTGGCGAGGTGATCATTACCAACGACGGCGTCACCATTTTGACCCAAATGGAAGCCAACCACCCGGCGGCCAGGATGTTGATTAATATCGCGAAGGCCCAGCAGGAGGAAGTGGGCGACGGGACCACGACGGCCGCCGTCATGGCGGGAGCGATGGTCGGCGCGGGCGTGGAGCTGGTTTCCCGCGGAGTGCCCGTGGCCAGGGTTATTGAGGGGCTGCGGGCCGGCCTAAAAAAGGGGCTGGCGTTGATGAAGGAAAAGTCCCGCCCCGTGGCGGGTTTGGACGATCCCGCCGTTCGCCAGGTCGCCCTGGTCGCCGGCCGGGGCCACGAGGATATAGCGGACCTGGTGGTGCAGGCGGCGCGCCTGATCGGCAGGGAAAAACTCAGCGATCCTTCCTTTAAATTTGCGGATATTGTCGTCGCCCAGGAAGGGGCCGAAAACCAGGTTTTATCGGGAGTGATCATCACCAAGGAGCGCCTTAACCGCCAGATGCCCCGCGAGCTGGAAAATGTGCAAGTGCTGGTTATTGACGACGCTCTGGAGCCGGAAGAAATAGAAGACGAAGCCCTTTCCACCGAGTCCGGTTTTGCGCGCTACCTGGAACTGCAGAACCAGTTTCGGGAAAATGTCCGGAAAATAATCGAGCTGCGGGTGGGGCTGGTACTGGTTGACCGGGGCGTAGACGATCTTGCCGAAGAAATGCTCACCGACGCGGGCGTGATGGTGGTGCAGCGGGTGCGGGCGCGGGAGCTGCGCAAGGCCGCCGAGCATGTAGGCGCACGCATGATCAAGCGCACGGGTTTGAAAAAAGATCCCGCCCAGCTCGAGCAGTATTTGGGGCGGGCGCGCCGCGTTTTTAACGACGAAAAACTGGAGCAGGTCTGGATCTGCGAGGGGGCCGGGAAGCCCATGGCAACGCTTGTCGTCGGCGCGGCCACCCGGGAAGTGGTCGGCGAGCGGGAGCGGATCGCCAGGGACGCAGCCGCGGCCGTCCAGGCCGCGATTAAGGGGGGCGTCGTGCCCGGCGGCGGCGCCCTGGAGATTGCCGTGGCCCGCGAAGTGGAAAAGCTGCGCGCCGGGGTGCGCGGCATGGCCGCTTACGGGGTGGATTGCGTCGTGGAGGCACTCAGGCGCCCCCTGGCGCAAATTGTGGCCAACGCGGGTTTTAACCCCCTGGAGAAGGTGGGCGACGTGATCGCGGCCCAGGTACAGGCTGGCAACGACGCTCTGGCCATCGACTGCGATACGGGCGAGGTTTGCGATATGTACCAGGCGGGCGTAATCGATCCCCTCCTGGTCAAAAGCTACGCCTTTAAAGCAGCGGGAGAAGTGGCGGAAGCCATTTTAAGGATAGATACAATTATTAAGAAAAAGGAAGAAAAAGTAGGCGAAGGAAGAGAGGTTGAGGCAAAAACTTAATCACAAGGGCCAAACGGGGAAGAATAACTGTTGTGAGGTGAAGGGGATGGGTAGCCATCTGGAACAAGAAAAACAAACCGTCAAAGAAAACTTGAAGGAAAAAATCGTTGCTGTCCAGCCGGAGGAGGAAAAGACGCAGCGCCAGCAAAATAGCGAACTCCCGGGGGAGAATCCCCCGGATGCTCCTTCCGAAACGGAGAAAATAGAACGGGATCAGAAAGAAGCGGAACAAACGGAGCCGCAAGCCGAACAAAAGGCGGCTCCCGAACCGGAAGCAGACGTTGAAGAGCTTAAACGCCAGCTGGCGGAGGCTACCGCCCAGGCGCAGGAATATTTCCACCGCCTCGTCCGGCTCCAGGCAGATTTTGATAATTACCGGAAACGTGCCCTCCGGGAAAGGGAGGAATTGCTCAAGTTTGCCGCGGAAGAATTAATCACGCAATTGCTTCCGGTGCTGGATAACTTTGAACGGGCGCTTTCTTTCGGGCGGGAAAACGCGGATGCCTTTTACGAAGGGGTGGAGATGATTTACAGGCAGCTTTGTCATCTGCTTAAAGCCCAGGGGCTTGCGCCCATTCCCGCTTTAGGCGAAAAGTTTGATCCCTCCCGGCACGAGGCCGTCGCCTGGGAGGAAACAGAGGAAGCGGGCAATGATAATATTATTGTAGAAGAATTACGCAAGGGATATTATTTAAAGGATAAGGTTATTCGACCGGCCATGGTTAAAGTGGGACGCGCTAAACAAAAAGAAGTTCAGGAGGGTGAAAGGGTAAATGGCTAAAGTGATCGGAATCGACCTGGGAACGACCAACTCTTGCATGGCGGTCATGGAAGGCGGCGAAGTCACCGTCATTCCCAACGCAGAAGGCGGCCGCACCACTCCTTCGGTAGTGGGTTTTTCCAAAACGGGCGAACGGTTGGTCGGCCAGGTGGCCAAACGCCAGGCAATCAGCAATCCCGAGCGAACCATCACTTCGATTAAAAGGCACATGGGTTCAAATTATAAGGTTAATATAGACGGCAAGGAATACACGCCGCAGGAAATATCGGCCATGATTTTGCAAAAGCTAAAGGCCGACGCGGAAAGCTACCTGGGTGAGAAAGTGGAAAAGGCCGTGATTACCGTCCCGGCCTACTTTACCGACGCCCAGCGCCAGGCCACCAAGGACGCCGGCAGAATCGCCGGACTGGAGGTTTTGCGCATTATCAATGAGCCCACGGCGGCCGCGTTGGCCTACGGCCTCGATAAAGAAGAGGACCAGACCATTTTGGTCTTTGACCTGGGCGGAGGAACCTTTGACGTTTCCATTCTCGAGCTGGGGGACGGCGTATTTGAAGTCAAGGCTACCAGCGGCAACAACCGGCTGGGAGGCGACGATTTTGACCAGCGCATCATTGACTGGATGGTCGCCGAGTTTAAAAAGGAGGCCGGAATCGACTTAAGAAACGACCGGATGGCCATGCAGCGCCTGAAAGAGGCCGCGGAGAAGGCGAAAATTGAGCTCAGCACCCTGACCACGACGAACATCAATTTGCCGTTTATCACGGCCGACGCCAACGGCCCCAAGCATCTGGACATGACCCTGACCAGGGCCAGGTTTGAAGAAATGACCGCCGACCTGGTGGAGAAAACCATGGGTCCCACCCGGCAGGCACTGGCCGACGCTGGCCTGGAACCAAAGGACATCCACAAGGTGCTCCTGGTGGGCGGCGCAACCAGAATGCCGGCCGTTCAGGAGGCCGTGCGCCGGTACCTGGGCAAGGAGCCCTATAAAGGGATTAACCCGGACGAATGTGTGGCCATCGGGGCGGCCATCCAGGCGGCCGTGCTGGCCGGCGAAGTGAAAGACATTTTGCTTTTGGACGTGACGCCGCTTTCCCTGGGCATCGAAACGCTGGGCGGCGTATTTACCAGGCTCATTGAGCGCAACACCACCATTCCCACGTCCAAAAGCCAAATCTTTACCACCGCCGCCGACGGCCAGACTACGGTGGAGATTCACGTCCTCCAGGGCGAGCGGCCGATGGCCGCGGATAACAAGACCCTGGGCCGGTTCCAGCTGACGGGCATTCCGCCCGCTCCCCGCGGCGTGCCGCAGATCGAGGTCAAATTTGACATTGACGTCAACGGCATCGTGCACGTTTCGGCCAAAGACCTGGGTACCGGGAAAGCCCAGAGCATAACTATCACCGGGGGGAGCGGCCTTTCCGAAGAGGAAATTGAACGAATGGTAAAAGAAGCGGAGCGGTTTGCCGAGGAAGACAGAAAGCGCAAGGAGGAAGCGGAAGCACGCAACCAGGCCGACAGCGCCGTTTACCAGGCGGAGAAGGCGCTTCGCGATTTCGGGGAAAAAGCGGATCAATCCCTGGTGGAGCGCGTGAAAAAAGCCGTTGAGGAATTAAAGAGCGCCCTGCAGGGCAAAGATGTGGAGGCGATCAAGAGGAAAACTGAGGAGTTGACCAGGCCGCTCTACGAATTGACCGCCGCCATGTACCAGCAGCAGGCCGGGCAATGGCAGCAGCAGGCGCAGGCACAGGGCGGCCCGGCAAAAGATGAAAAAGTGGTCGACGCCGACTACGAAGTAAAAGACGACGACAAAAAATAAGGCCTGTTGTCTGGCGGGGTGAACTTTACGAAGGTGGTGGATCACCATGGCAAAGCGCGATTACTATGAGGTTTTAGGCGTGGCGCGCGACGCCAGCCAGGAGGAGATTAAAAAGGCGTACCGGAAGCTGGCCCGCCAGTACCACCCCGACGCAAACCCGGGGGATAAAAACGCGGAAGAAAAGTTTAAGGAAATCGCCGAGGCGTACGAGGTATTGAGCGACCCCGAAAAAAGAGCCAGCTACGACCGCTTCGGCCACGCGGGAGTCAACGGCCAGGGGTTCGGCGGCTTTGGCGAAGGCTTCGGGGATTTCGGCGGGTTGGGCGATATATTCGACATGTTCTTCGGTGGGGCCGCCCGCGCCCGCCGGGGCCCGCAAAAGGGAGCCGATATCCGCGTGGACGTGGAAATATCCTTCAAGGAAGCGGCTTTTGGAGTGGAAAAGGACATCCGCGTCCCGCGCGTCGAGGAATGCGAAAGTTGCCGCGGGACGGGCGCCGCGCCGGGAACGAGCCCGGTCAAATGCCCGTTGTGCGGCGGTACCGGGCAGGTGCAGTTCTCCCAGAGCACGCCTTTTGGCCGCATTATGCAGACTTACACCTGCGACCGCTGCCGGGGGACGGGCAGGATCATCGAGAAGCCCTGCGGCGCGTGTCACGGAGCCGGCCAGGTCCGGCGTGCGCGCAGCATTCACATTAAAATTCCCCCGGGTGTGGACACGGGTACACGCCTGCGGGTGGCGGGTGAGGGGGAGGCCGGCATCCGGGGAGGGCCGCGCGGGGACCTCTACGTTTACATTAACGTGCGGCCGCACCGCCTTTTCAAGCGGGAAGGCAACGACATCATTTGCGAAATGCCCATTTCCTTTGCCCAGGCGGCGCTGGGCGACGAGCTGGAAGTGCCCACCCTGGAGGGAACGGCCAAAATCAGGATCCCCGAGGGGACGCAGCACGGCACGGAGTTTCGCCTGCGCGGCAAGGGCATCCCCGACTTAAACGGCTACGGGCGGGGCGATCAGTACGTGCGGGTGAAGGTGGTCACACCGACCAGGCTCACAGAGCGTCAAAAACAGCTGCTGCGGGAGTTTGCTGCCCTTTCCGGGGAAAACCCGGCCGGCGAGTCCAAAGGCTTTTTCGAAAAGGTAAGGGACGCCTTCATGGGGTAAGATGACGTATTTTTTTGTTTCGCCGAAGCAAATTAAAAAGCAAAAAGTAACGATCACTGGTCCTGATGCTGCGCACATCACCCGCGTTTTGCGGCTGCGGCCGGGGGACGGGTTAATTGTCGCGGACGGGCAGGGCAAAGGCTACCGGGTCAGGTTAGATAGAATCGGTGCAGAAGTAGAAGGGGCGATCGAAGAAGAATTTATCATCAATGCGGAGCCCGCGGCGCGGATCACGCTCGTTCAGGGGATCCCCAAAGGTGAAAAAATGGAAATGATCATCCAGAAATGCACCGAACTAGGCGTGAAAGAAATCATCCCTTGGACCGCGAACAGAGCGGTGGTAAGGCTTTCGGGCGAGAAATTGCAGCAGCGCGTCCTCCGCTGGCGGCGGGTGGCCTACGAGGCGGCCAAGCAATGCCAACGGGGAGAAGTGCCCGGAGTGAGTGTCCCCATGTCTTTAAAAGAGGTTTTTGCCGCCATGCCCCCTGACGCCCTCGGAATAATGCCCTGGGAAGAGGAAGGCGCGATTTCCCTAAGGCAAGTGTTAAAAATATCGAAAGAAGGAAGCCGGGAAAAAATTCCGGATAAAATTTTTCTTTTTATCGGCCCGGAAGGCGGGTTGGCGAGAGAAGAAGTAGAGCTGGCGAAAAGCCGCCGTGTGGCGGCGGTTTCGCTGGGCAGGCGCATCCTGCGGACGGAAACGGCGGCCATCGCGGCGGTGGCCATGATCTTGTACGAACTTGGCGATCTGGGGGGATGAACATAAAAAAGGTAGCCATCGCCACCCTCGGCTGCAAGGTAAATCAGTACGACTCGGCGGCCTTGGCCAGCCTTTTTTCCCGCCGGGGCTACCAGGTAGTTGATTTTGCCGAGCCGGCTGACATCTACATAATCAATACCTGTACGGTTACGCACATTGGGGACCGCAAATCCCGCCAGCTGATCCGCCGGGCGGCGAAAAACAACCCGGACGCCTTGATCGTGGTGACGGGTTGTTACGCGCAGGTTTCCCCCGAGGAAGTGGCGGCCGTTCCCGGGGTTGACCTGGTGTTGGGTACGCGGGAAAAAGGGCGCATTGTTGATTTAATTGAATCGGCGGGCGGGCGAAACGGCCCCCGGGTGGCTGTTCAGGATGCTTGCGCGGCAAAAGAGTTCGAAGAATTGCCTGCACCGGCTTTGGGCGAACGCGTGCGGGCTTTTTTAAAGATCCAGGAAGGCTGCAGCAACTACTGTACTTACTGCATCGTGCCTTACGCGCGGGGGCCGCTCAAAAGCAGGCGCCCGGAGAATATTCTGGCGGAAGCCAGGTGTTTAATCGCGGCCGGCTACAAGGAGATCGTGGTTACGGGCATCCAGACGGGCGCTTACGGCCGCGACCTGCCGGAGGAAATAGACCTGGCGAGGCTGCTTGTTTCCCTGGTCAAACTGCCCGGCCTGGTCCGCCTGCGGCTCAGTTCGGTGGAGCCCCTGGACTTCACCCCCTCCTTGATTGCCGTCGTCGCCGCCCAAGAGAAGATCTGCCGCCACCTGCACATTCCCCTGCAGAGCGCAGACAATACGGTGTTGCAAAAAATGAACCGGCATTACACGGCCGAATATTTTCGCGAGCTAATCGCGACAATCCGCCGGAATATCCCGGAGGTGGCCATTACCACCGATGTCCTGGTCGGTTTTCCCGGGGAGACCGAAGAGCAGTTTGCCAGCACTTACCTTTTTGTTCAAGAAATGGCCTTTTCCAGGCTGCACGTGTTTAAGTATTCCCCACGCAAGGGCACGCCCGCGGCAAAGATGCCGAACCAGGTTCCTGCACCGGTTAAGGAGGAGCGCAGCAGGCGGATGATTGCCCTGGGCGAGGCGCTGGCCGGCGCCTTCGCCGCGCGTTTTTTGGGCCGGCAGGTAGAAGTGCTGGCTGAAGAGCCCTCCCGGGAATTTCCCGGATGCTACGAAGGGTTGACCGGCCATTACCTGCGCGTTGCCTTTCCGGCTGCCCTTGATCTGCGCGCAGAACTGGTGAAGGTTCAGGTGGCGGAGCTTTGCGGCACGGTCTTAAAAGGCACCCTGGTGGAAAAGGCGCGGGAAGAAAATTTTTAAGAAGGATTTAAATAAATGCTGTTGAATAGAATATTATGTGGTCTTCAAGAGGGGGTGAAGCCTGCATGCAAGAGTGCATCTTTTGTAAAATTGTAAACAGAAACATTCCGGCAGAAATAATCTATGAAGACGACCAGGTGATGGCTTTTAAAGATATCCGCCCGGCGGCCCCGATCCATTACTTATTAATACCGAAAAAACACATTCCTACTTTTCTTGACTTAAAAGAGGAAGATGAGGGCATAGTTGGTCACCTGCAGCGCGTTGCCGGCATGATCGCCAGGGAAGCCGGCCTGACCAAAAAAGGTTTTCGCCTGGTGAGCAATTGCCTGGAAGATGGCGGGCAGCTGATCTTCCACATTCATTACCATTTTCTTGCCGGTCGCCCTCTTCAGTGGCCACCTGGTTAAAATAATCAAAAGCGGGGTAGAGCAGGCGTGAGAAAAATCAATCTGGCGGAGGGAGGGGAAATGGATGGCAGAGGTACGGGTTGGAAAAAATGAAACACTGGACAGCGCCCTCCGTCGTTTTAAGCGCAGCTGCCAAAAAGCAGGCGTTTTGGCTGAAGCGAGAAGACACGAGCGTTACGAGAAACCGAGTGTCCGGCGCAAGAAAAAAGCCCAGGCGGCTCGCCGGCGCAAATATCGCTAAGAGCAGGTCATGCCCGGTAAAACAATCACCGGGCATTTTTGTTTTTTTAGCCATATTTATTTTTCAATGGTCATGTGAAAACTAAAGACATCTTTAGGCAAGGGTTAAACTTTTAATTCTAAGTTATTTTTTAAACAAAAAAGGAATTGCCGTGTTTTAAGAGTAATATAGAGTATTAATAGTGTCACTAAAGGGCTATTGTTAGAGGTTATTTATTATATTTAATTATTTTATTTTTCATTATCTCAATTTTGAGGGAGGTGCCGGTGTTGAGCTTTCGCGAGGAAAGAGCGGCAGAAAGGAAAATGAATATAATCAAAGTGGCCGCCAAACTGTTCAGCGAAAAGGGTTACCATGACGCCACCCTGGAGGATATCGCCAGGAATCTCAAATATACCAAGGGATCTATTTATTACTATATAAACAGCAAGCAGGAGCTCCTTTTTCAGTGCCACGAATTGGCCATGGATATGTTGATTAACCGCATGCAGGAAATCATGGCTGCGGACTGGCCGGTGGAGGTTAAGTTAAAAGAAGGAATTAAGGCCCACATTGAAATGGTCGTAGGCGAGATGTCTTTGGTGACCGTCGCTCTCGGGCAGGAATTTGAGCTGGAGGATAATTACCGCCAGATTATCGTGGCGAAACGCGACCGGTACGAGAGGTATTTCCGCCAGCTGGTGGACGAAGGGATAGAAAAAGGGGTCTTTCGCCCGCTGGCGAGCAAGATGGCCGTATTTATCATTATGGGGGCGATGAACTGGATACCACGGTGGTATTCTGAAAAAGGGAGTATGAACAGGGAAGAAATCGCGGAGTTTTTTGCCGATTATCTTGTGCGCCCGCTCTTTAAAAAAGATTAGCCGCCTGGTTGTACTTGCCCATAAACCTCATTTTTTCAAAAAGTTCGAGGTCCTCTTTGCTGACGTTCTTGCCGAACCTGGCCATTAAAACGTTAGCCGGGTGCTCAAGAATATCGGGATCGTCGGTGGTTACTTTTTTTAAGCCTACCTTCCCGAATAACTTGGTGAGCACTTGCTGGTAGGCCCACAGGCCCAGGCCCGTATTTTTCAGATCCCAGTGCCAGCAGTATTCTGTGGTGATGACAATAAAATCTTCCAGCCGTTCGTTGGCAAAAGCCAGCTTCAGCAAATTCTCCGCCAGTCGGCATTGCCGCCACTCGGGACTGACTTCGATGCCCCCCATTTCTAAAATCCGGGGATGCTTGCTCCAGCGGGAATAATCGTCCGGCCGGTGAAAGGCGACGTAAGCGACGATTTCCTGCTGGTGGCGGGCCAGGTAAATCATCCCGTCAGGCAAAGTGGTGATTTTAATGAGGGCCTGCTGTTGGCGGTCGGGCGGACGGAAGTTGCATAAAAGCTTGTTCATGGTCAACGTTTCCAGGTAGGCTCCCGAAGCGGGGCCTTCGATATACACTTTTCCCTTAGGAGTTTCTAACATAGCCTGTTGCATATCCATAAAAAGACTCACCTTCGCAGCCGAACTTTCAACTTTGCCGGGTTAGACAGGTTAGTAATAAAATAATTTTGTCATGTTTAACAATTATTATAACGAGATAACTTGTAATTTACAATAGCGAGAAATGAAATGGTTTTATTGAAAATATTCGAATAAGTACTTTATTGACATAATTATTTCATTTATTATATAATGTCTTTCAAAAGATAGAGGAGATGATCAGAGTGGCTTTTGAGGTTTATAAACCTCGCGGCGAAAAAGTGGAAAAAGCGCCGATAGTATCCTTCTCCAAGAGTTCAATTGTTTTAAATAATGTTTCCAGGGAAAAACTTAACTCGCGGCACGTGGAATTGGCTTATGACGGCGAAACAAAAACAGTGCGCATCCGGGCCGTGGATGACGGCGGAATGCAGATTAAAAAGACGAAAGTTTTTGGCAAAGGGTTTTTCAAGCATTTCGGAATAAACCCGCGGGGTAAATGTGAAGCCAGGTTTGACGAGCAGGAGAGAGCTTTATACGTGGACATCAGCAACATTTTGAACTAGCTTCCCACGTTTTCAAACCCTCATCAATGAAGCCGACGAGGTTTCTTATATTGTCGGCTTTTTGTATTCTTTACAATCATCTGAATCATGTGGTTGGAGGGAGCTCTTATGCGCATTGGCGTGGACATCGACGGCGTTATCGCGGACACCTTTGTGCTTTTGGTTCGCGAGCTCAACAATTATTTTCAAGCCGACCTGGCTTTACAGGATATTAACGATTATAATATATTTAAAGTGTACGGTTTAAGCGATGCCGACATGTTTAAGTTTTTGCGCGAAAAAGAGGAGGCCTTAATGGAAGGCCCGGCTTTAAAGGATGGGGCCGCTCAATGTCTCTCTATGCTGGCTCAAAAGCACGCTATTTTTCTCGTCTCCGCCCGCAACGAAAAATACCGCCCCCAAACGGAAAAGTGGCTCCGCAAGCACGCCATTCCTTACCACGGATTAATCCTGCTGGGCAGTCACGACAAAAGGGAAGCGTGCAGCAGAATATCGGTGGATTTGTTTATTGAGGACAGCTTGAAAAATGCTCACCAGATCAGCTCCTGCGGAGTTCCAGTGCTTTTGTTGGACGCGCCTTACAATCAGGGTCAGCTCCCTCCCCTTGTCCGGCGGTGTTCCTCCTGGGAGGAAATTTTTGAAGTGATTGAACGTGGGGACTTGGGCGGCATAGGAAACGGGTGTAAGAAGTAAAGGATGGCCTGTTAAATACCCTTTGAGGGCAGCTGCTTCTTTTATTTTCGGTAGGGAGGAAGGTTTTAGGTAGGTAGGAAGGAAAGGGGGCGAAAGGAATGAATTATCATGAGCAAATTGCTGCCCTTGCTGATTTGCTGAAAACCTGCCGTCCGGCTTACGCCCTGACGGGGGCGGGGATCAGCACGGAAAGCGGCATACCCGATTTTCGCAGCCCCGGGACAGGACTTTGGACCAAGTACGATCCGATGAAAACGGCCAGCCTTACCGCCTTGCGCAGGGATCCGGCCAGGTTTTACGAACTTAACCTGACACGCTGGACATCTTACCGGGACTGCCGGCCGAACAACGCCCACCTTGCGCTGGCACGCCTGGAAAAGCTGGGTTACCTGGCGGGCGTCATTACCCAGAACATCGACGGCCTGCATATCAAGGCGGGTTCGCAGCGAGTTTGGGAAGTGCACGGCCATCTGCGCACCTGCCGCTGCACAAAGTGCGAAAGTGTTTACCCCTTTGACTTGCTGGTGGACTTGTATAAATCGGGGCAAAACCCTCCCCTGTGCGAAAAATGCGGAGGAGTTTTGCGTCCCAACGTAGTTTTATTCGAGGACCGCATGAGCGATGAATTCTTTACAGCTACGCAGGTTCTTTCCGGCTGCCAGCTGCTCATTGTTGTGGGCAGCAGCCTGACGGTTTACCCGGTTGCGGGTTTGCCCCAGCTGGCACGCCGGGTCGTGATTATTAATCGCGACCCGACATCATGGGATGAGCACGCGGAGCTAGTCATCCGCCATTCTGCGGGACAGGTTTTTACCGATTTAATGGCTGCCCTGGGGGAGCCACTTGAGGAATAAAGAGAATGAGTGTAAAAATACTGGCGATTGAAACTTCTTGCGATGAAACTTCCGCCGCCGTGGTGGAAGATGGTTTGTTGGTCAGGTCGAATATTATTTCGTCGCAGGTTGACTTCCACAAAAAATTCGGCGGGGTGGTTCCGGAGGTTGCCTCCCGCAAGCACCTGGAGTTAATCAACAGGGTGATTGCAGAAGCTTTAGAGAAGGCGGGGTTGCGTTTTGCCGATCTGGATGCGGTGGGGGTTACCTATGGCCCCGGCCTGGCGGGAGCCTTGCTGGTGGGGGTGGCTGCGGCGAAAGCCATCTCTTTTGCGTTAAATATCCCGCTTGTGGCGGTGAATCACCTGGAAGGGCACATTTACGCCAATTTTTTAGCGGCGCCCGCGCTTTGCTTTCCCCTGGTTTGCCTGATTGTCAGCGGCGGACACACCGACCTGGTGGTCATCAGCCGCCACGGGAGCTACCGGCTGGTGGGCAGCACGCGCGACGACGCCGCAGGCGAGGCATTTGATAAAATAGCCCGCGTCCTGGACCTGGGTTATCCCGGCGGCCCCGCAATCGAACAGCTCTCCGCCTACGGCGACGAAGAGGCCATCCATTTTCCGCGCGCCTACCTGGAGGAAGGAACTTTTGACTTCAGCTTCAGCGGCTTAAAGACGGCCGTGATTAATTACCTGCGCCAGGCGAAAGAGCGGCAGGTTGCGCTCGACAAGGCGGATGTGGCGGCCTCTTTCCAAAAAGCTGTGCTGGACGTGCTCGTGGAGAAAACTTTCCAGGCCGCTAAAAAATACAAGGCAAGCGCCGTGCTTTTAGCCGGGGGCGTGGCCGCCAACGCACGTTTGCGCGAGCTTTTCCAGGCCGGCGCCGAACGGCAGATGCTGCCGGTAGTTTACCCACCTCCCGTGCTGTGTACGGACAACGCCGCCATGATTGGCTGCGCGGCCTACTATAAGTACATGCGGGGAGATTTCGCTCCTTTCACCTTAAACGCCTCGCCCGGCCTTAAACTCGGCGAAGAGCAGTATTGATCCTTTGGCTCAATACCTGTGGATAATGTGAATAACTCTGTTAATAACTTTTTTAAAAAGCTTTAGGCTGTGGATAACTTAAAAAGGAAAAATAAGAAAGGCTTGTACAGGATATGGATCGCGTGCGGTGTTTTATTGGCCTTGGCTCCAACCTGGGCGACAAAGAGGCGAACGCACAAAGGGCTATTTTTTTGTTGGCTGGCGAAGAGGGTATTTCCGTAAAAAAGGTGGCCCCTTTTTACCGAACGGCGCCCTGGGGCTATGCAGGGCAGGACTGGTTTATCAACACGGTGGTGGAAATCGAAACCGCTTTGCCGCCCGGGCGCCTGCTGGCTGTTTTGCTGAGCATCGAAGAAAAAATGGGCCGGGTGCGGGACGTGCGTTGGGGGCCGCGGGTAATCGACCTGGATTTGTTGCTTTACGGGGATGCCGTGGTTAACGAACCCGATCTTGTTGTTCCTCACCCGCGGATGGTTGAGCGTGCTTTTGTCCTGGCGCCGCTGGCGGATCTTGATCCCGATCTTTGTCTGCCGGGTCACGGTCGGGTTGCGGATTTAAGTCAAGAACTGGTAAGATTGCAGGAGGTCGAAAAAATGTAATTTTTATGCGTTGCTATCTCCGGCAGGATATGTTAAAATACACTTAAAATACACTTAAAATACACTTAGAAGGTTGGCATCCACGTGGAGCCTTACCTTATGGTGTGTCCTTTTATTTAGCTTTTTAAGTCTTCATGAGTCGACCGCTTGGAGCCGGGATGGACCGAGACGGGAGGAACACAGAAAAGAAGCCTTTCGGATTTGGCCTGTCCGGAAGGTTTTCTTTTTTAGAAAACGGAGAAGGAGATTTGTACCGTGCAAAAACCTGCCCTTGCCATTGTCGGGGCCGGCAAAGTCGGCTCGGCGCTGGCCATTTTACTGCAGAAAAAAGGTTATCCGGTGGCCGGGGTGGCCAGCCGCAGCCTGCGTTCAGCTCAAGCACTGGCCGAAGCTTTGCGGTGCCCGGCGTACGAAAACGCTTCTGAACTTACCCGGCGGGCCGGGCTTGTTTTCATCACCACGCCGGACCGGGAGATTGCCCGGACGGCGGAAAGGATCGCCCAGGAGGGGGGCTTTTTTTCCGGCCAGGTGGTGGCGCACACCAGCGGGGCGCACGCAGCCGGCGAGCTGCGCGGCGTGAAAGAGGCAGGTGCGCTGGGGGTATCCATTCACCCTCTGCAATCCTTTGCCGATGTGGAAGGCGCCATAAAAAATTTGCCCGGATCTTACTTTGCGCTGGAAGGAGATGAACGGGCTCTTCCCCTGGCCAGGCAGGTGGTTCTTGATTTAGGGGGGAAGGCGTTTACGATCGGTGCGCAGGACAAACCGCTCTATCACGCGGCGGCCTGCATCGCTTCCAATTACCTGGTTTCTTTGCTCCACTTGGCCACCGGCCTTTACCAGCATTTTGGCCTGTCCCGGGAGGAAGCCTTCCGGGCGCTGTTTCCCCTGGTTCAGGGTACAATCAATAACGTGCGCCGGGTGGGCCCGGTGCAAGCCCTCACCGGGCCCATCTCCAGGGGTGACGGCGCTACCATTCAGGATCACCTGCCGGCTTTAAAACAGGTCGGCGAGAGGGAGCTGAACCTTTACCGTACCCTGGGCTTGTATACCGTGGGTGTAGCTTGCGAGAAGGGGAGTATCGATCGCGGGCAGGCTGCCCAACTGGAAAAAATTTTAAAGGGGGAAGAAATTGAATGAACAGTGAGCGCGTAACTACTGCCTACTTCCGCCAGGCCAAAAAAGAGGGGCGTCCGCTCACCATGCTCACGGCCTACGACTACCCTATGGCGAAGCTGGTCGACGCCGCCGGCATTGACGGCATCCTGGTGGGGGATTCCCTGGGGAACGTCGTTTTGGGTTACAGTTCCACGATCCCCGTAACGATGGACGACATGGTGCACCATATCAAGGCCGTCACCCGGGGGGTATCCAGGGCGATGGTGGTAGGCGATATGCCCTTTCTTTCTTATCATCTGTCCGTAGAGGAAAGCCTGCGGAACGCCGGGCGCATTATTCAAGAAGGCGGGGCGCAGGCGGTTAAGCTGGAGGGCGGCCAGGAGGTGGCGCAGACGGTGAAAGCGCTGGTCGCAGCGGGGATCCCTGTGATGGGCCACCTGGGGCTTACTCCCCAGTCCGTTCACCAAATGGGCGGCTATAAAGTGCAGGGCAAGGACGAGGCGGCGGCCAGAAAACTGCTTGCCGACGCGAAGGCTTTGGAGGAGGCCGGGGTGTTTGCGATTGTTTTGGAATGTGTGCCCACCGCGCTGGCCAAGATGGTCACGGAAATGCTGGAAGTACCCACGATCGGCATTGGCGCGGGCCCGTACTGCAGCGGGCAGATTCTGGTCACCCATGACCTGCTGGGCATGTACGGCGGCGCCGGGCCAAAGTTTGTCAAGCGCTACGCTAATATCCACGAAGACATTATGAAGGCGCTCGTGGCCTACCGCGAGGAAGTGCAAAACGGAACCTTCCCCGGGCCGGAGCACTCCTTTCACATGCCTGAAGAGGTACTCGCCAGGCTATGCTAGAAAGTCCCGGGCGCAGGGGCGAAAAGGCGCGGGCTCAAAGAGTACTTTATTTTGCGTTTCGAGGAGTGGGGCTGGTGTTGGTTTGCCGAACAATTAGCGAGATCAGGGGATTTGTCCGGCAGGCGCGGGCGCGCTCGCAAACCATCGGTTTTGTGCCCACCATGGGCTACTTTCACGAAGGCCACCTTACCCTGATGCGGGAGGCCAAAAAAGCCTGTGACGTGGTGGTCGTCAGCATTTTTGTCAACCCTTTGCAATTTGGTCCTCAGGAGGATTTTAACGAGTATCCCCGGGATTTTGAAAGGGACAAAAGACTGGCCGCGGAGGTGGGGGTGGACGCCCTCTTTACCCCGCCGGTGGAAGAAATGTACCCGGCCGGTTTTTCCACCCACGTGGAAGTGGCGGGGCTGACGCAGTGCCTGTGCGGTCTTTCCCGCCCGGGCCACTTTCGCGGCGTGACGACCGTGGTGGCCAAGCTGTTCAATATCGTTTTGCCGGACCGGGCCTATTTTGGCCAGAAGGATGCGCAGCAGGCGCTGGTGATTAAGAGAATGGTCAGGGATCTAAACATGCCTCTGGAGATCGTTACCGTGCCCACCGTAAGGGAGCCGGACGGGCTGGCCATGAGCTCCCGCAACGTCTACCTGGGGCCCCGGGAGAGAGAGGCGGCCCGGGTGCTGTACCGGAGCTTGAAACTGGCGGAGCGGGCGGTGGCGGGCGGGGAAATGGACGTGGCCAGGCTCTTAGAAATTGTTCGCCAGGAAATTGCGTCTGAACCGCTGGCGCAAATTGATTACGCAGAAATTCGCTCGCTGCCCGATTTAGAACCGCTCGCCCGCCTGCAGGGCCCGGGCCTGCTTGCTCTGGCGGTGCGGATCGGCAAAACCCGCTTAATTGATAACACGATTTTAAATCCAGGGAATTCAGGGGGTGCCGGCGATGCTTTTAACTATGTTTAAATCCAAAATTCACCGGGCTACCGTAACGGAGGCCAACTTAAACTATATGGGCAGCATTACCATCGATGCGGAGCTGCTGGAGGCGGCCGGGATTTTGCCTTACGAAAAGGTGCAGGTGGTTAATATCAATAACGGGGCGCGCCTGGAAACCTACGTGCTGGAAGGGGAGCGCGGGTCCGGGACGGTCTGCTTAAACGGCGCGGCGGCCCGCCTGGCGCAGCCCGGAGATCTGGTGATCATCATCGCCTACGTCCTGGTGACGCCGGAAGAAGCCAGGGCTCTTCAGCCCACTGCCGTGATGGTCGACGGCCAGAACCGGATCACGGAAATTCGCCGCGCAGGTAAATTTTGACCGGTCATCGGCGGTCATTTTTCCTTCTCACCTTGACAAATCTGGCCAGCGGTGGATAGAATATGCTCATGGACGAAAGAAATCTTGGAAAGCATGACCGGCTCAAAGAGGAAATAAAGCGGCTCAAGGAACAGCGCCGGGCGGTTATTTTAAGCCATTATTATCAGCGGCCGGAGATCCAGGAGGTTGCGGATTTCGTCGGCGATTCGCTGGAGCTCTCCCGGCAGGCCGCCCGAACCGATGCGCAGGTTATTGTCTTTTGCGGTGTGCATTTTATGGCGGAGAGCGCCGCCATTTTGTCTCCCGAGAAAATTGTTTTACTGCCCGAGGAAAACGCCGGCTGTCCCATGGCCGAGATGATTACGGCCGTCGATTTAGAGCGCTGGAAGAGCAGTTTTCCAAGGGCTACCGTGGTTTGTTACGTCAATACATCGGCGGAAGTAAAAGCCCAAAGCGATATCGCCTGCACAAGCGCAAACGTTGTCAAAGTCATCAGCGCCCTTTCGCCGGAGGAAAACATCCTCTTTGTTCCGGACAAAAACCTGGGCGCCTATATCGCCCGGCAGACGGACCGGAAAATTCATGTTTGGGAGGGCTATTGCCCGACGCACGATAAATTGACCAGGGAGGATATCCTGGCTGCCCGCCAGGAGCATCCGGACGCGCTTGTCCTGGTTCACCCGGAATGCCGGCCGGAAGTAGTGGAACTGGCCGACCAGGTAGCCAGCACGTCCGGAATTTTGCGGTTTGCCCGCGAAAGCGCGGCGAAAAAATTTATTATCGGCACGGAGACAGGCATTCTTTATCAATTATCCAAACAATGTCCGGGAAAGGAATTTTACCCGGCCGCGCCGAAAATGATCTGTCCAAACATGAAAGCAACCACGCTGGAAAAACTCCACCGCTCTCTGGCAACCTTGGAACCGAAGATTACGGTGCCTCCGGAGATAAGAGAGAAGGCCCTTAAATCTTTAGAACGAATGCTGGCGATCGTTTGAGGGGGCGCGTTTTTTTGCAGAAGAGATACCTGGTGAACTTTGAAGCCCGGCAGCTGCCTCAAGAAGAATGGGAATATGTGATTTTGGGGAGCGGAATAGCCGGGTTGTATACTGCTTACGCCGCCAGCGAGACGGGCGCAAATGTCGTCGTCTTAACCAAGCATACCGTGGTGGATAGCAATACGGACCGGGCTCAGGGGGGGATTGCCGCGGCGCTCGGCAGCGGGGATTCCCCGCGCCTGCACCTGCAGGACACCCTGGCCGCCGGCGCCGGTTTATGCGATTATGAAGCGGTGAACATTCTGGTCAACGAAGGCCCCCAGCGGGTTAAGGAACTAATTGCCATGGGCGCCCGCTTTGACGCTTTAAACGGGGAACTGGTCCTGGGGCGGGAAGGAGCACACAGCCGCCGGCGCATTTTGCACGCGGCCGGAGACGCCACGGGTGCGGAGATCCAGCGCGTTTTGACCGAACAGGCCCGCCAAAACCCGCATATTGATGTGCGCGAAAACCATTTTGCCGTGGATTTGCTGGTGCATGAAAATACATGCTCGGGCGTACTTGTCTACGACATTAACGAGGGGCGTTTGAAAATTTTCTGGGGGCGGGTCGTTGTGCTGGCTACCGGGGGGCTGGGCCAGCTGTTCGAACACAACACCAACCCGGCGGTGGCCACCGGGGACGGGGTTGCGATGGCCTACCGCGCCGGGGCGGAAGTGATGGACATGGAGTTTGTCCAGTTTCACCCCACCGTCTTAAGTCTGCCGGGGGCGCCTCGTTTTCTTATTTCGGAAGCCGTCCG
>DYES01000043.1 GCA_020725585.1 Desulfovirgula sp. | reverse complement strand
TGAACATCTATCACGTGATGCAGGTCAACCCGGAAAAATTCAGCAAGGTGAACGCCCAAGGGGCGAAAGCGTTTGTAGAGTTTCTGGTTTCCCCAGAAGCCCAGGAGATTATCGGGAGGTTCGGCGTGGACAGATTTGGGGAGCCTTTGTTCTTTCCCGACGCGGGCAAGAAGGAGGAAGAGCTGGGCAGGTGAGGGAAGGGGGCCAATGAACGGAGTTGTTTTAGAGGCGCGCGGCATCCAGTTCACCCGCGGCCGGCGGGAAATATTAAACATTGAGCGCTTTTCTCTTGCCGAGGGGGAAACGATCGCCCTGATTGGGCCCAACGGGGCCGGGAAAAGCACGCTGCTGCAGATCATGGCCCTGCTTTTAAAGCCCGACCGGGGAGTGGTGGAGTTTCGGGGAACGCCGGCCAATCGCGCAAACGCGCTGGCTTTTCGCCGGCGCATGGCGGTGGTGTTCCAGGAGCCGCTCCTGTTGAACACGACGGTTTTCCACAATGTAGCTGCCGGCTTGAAGCTGAGGGGAATTTCCGGGCCACAGATAAAAAAAAGAGTTAATTATTGGCTGGAAAGACTGGGCATTCTGGACCTGGCCGGCCGCCGCGCCCACCATCTCTCCGGCGGGGAGGCCCAGCGGGTGAGCCTGGCCAGGGCTTTTGCCCTGGAACCGGAAGTTTTGTTTCTGGATGAACCTTTTTCCGCCCTCGATTTTCCCACCCGTTTGACTCTTCTTCATGATCTGGGCAGGCTGTTACAGGACACCGGGGTGGCCACTGTTTTTGTGACCCACGACTTTGCGGAGGTGCCCTACTTGACCGACCGGGTAGCTGTGCTCAAAGACGGCCGCCTGTTTAAAACGGGCACTTTTGAAGAGGTGTTTAAAATGAAGCCGCGCAAAGAGACCTATCTCACCTCACTCTACCGGGTCTTTGAAGACTGACCCTGATCAGGACTTTTTTAGAGAATTTGAGGGGCTAAAAGAAGGAAAACGCCCCGCGAGCCAAGAAAATATAACCAGGGCGGCAACGGGAAGGATACAAAAATGTGGCAAAGGGGATAATGCGTTATGGATGAAGCGGAGATTAAGAGAAAGACCCGGGAAACGGCAGAGAAGCTTTTTGGCAAAGGAATTAAAATGGACCCTCCTTACCGGACGTGGAAGGAATTTGATCCGGAACTGGCCAATGATTTTTCTAAGTTTATCACCGGCAATTTGTACTCGCGAACAGTCCTGACCCTGCCGGAAAGACAGATGATCGCGGTCGCCGCGCTGGCGGCCTTAAGGGCCGCGAAGGAATTGCGGCTGCACGTCAACGCCGCCTTAAACGTCGGTTGTGATCCGAAAAAGCTGGCCGAGATCTTTTTCCAGATCGGCACCTACGCCGGTATGCCGGCCGTCAACGAGGCGCTGGAGGTGTACCGGGAAGTCCTTCAGGAAAGGGGCGAATGGCCTATAAAATAAATGGCCGGTAAAATAACTGCTTGTTCATTAATGAATCTAAAAGAAGAATTTTTTTGGGGAGGGTTTTAAAATGGCCGCGTTGACTGAACACATGAAAGAGCTGGTAAAGAGCGGAAGGTGTCTTGTAGCTACCGCCAGCAAGGATGGGTGGCCGAATATTGGACCGAAGGGTTCGGTGGTTGTGGTGGACGATTCTACGCTGGCCTTCGGGGAGGTAACGGGGAAACAAACGTACGCGAACTTGCAGGAAAACCCCAAAGTGGCCATCGCCGTGATGGACTATGAACAGCGGGTTGGTTATCGTTTTGTCGGCACGGTGGAACTGGAAACCGGCGGGGAGCTTTATGAAAAATTTGCGCAAAGGTTTGCCGAGATGAAGCTTCCCCGGCCGGCAGCGGCAGTGAAGGTAAAGGTGGAAGCGATCTACGATTTATCACCAAAAAATCCCGGCGGAAAAATTGTCTAGCTGTTTGGTGAAGTTTTTGGCCGAGAATTTCCCCCTCAATGGATGAAAAGGATGAACTGAATATAAGTAAAAGTAATCATCACGCCGAGGATTGACTTCATTAAACCGTTTATATACAATGTAAGTACAACATGCTTACAGAGGGGGAAGCGCAATGATTAAGACTCTGACCGCACATGGCAACAGCGCAGCCATTATTATTGACAAACCGATCCTGGAGCTTCTGAATATAACCATGGACACGCCCTTGAAAATCACTACCGACGGCAAAAGCTTGATTATCTCTCCCGTGCGCGGTCCGGAGCGGGAAAAGTTATTTAAGCAAGCCCTGCGGAAGGTAAATGCCGAGCACGGGCCAACGCTGAAAAAACTGGCTGATTAAGCGCATAAGGGCGCATAAAGAGCGGTGATGGCGGATCTTAGACGACGAAATGCTTTTCTTGACCCTGGCCGAGGTACTGGAAATTCATCGGGATCAAATTGAGCGCTACGGCGGACGGTTGGGGGTTCGTGATATGGACCTGCTTAAGTCCGCTCTGGCCATGCCTGAAGCGACCTTCGGCGGCGAATTTCTTCACGAGGATATTTATGAAATGGCAGCGGCTTATGCCTTTCATATTTGCAGGAACCATCCTTTTATGGACGGCAATAAACGCACTGCCCTGGCCTGTGCGCTAGTTTTTTTAGAACTGAACGAAAGAAGTGTTCGTGACCCCGCGGGTGAACTCTACGGGGCAATGATCGATCTGGCTGCCGGCAAACTGAATAAACATAGGCTGGCAGAGATTTTTTTCCGGCTCTCAAGATTATGAATTGAAATTGGTTGTCAACACAGCAAAATTATTTGTACCACAAGTGTAAAAGATGCGAAAAATAATTTCTGGCCTGGAAATAATTTTTGGTCTATCTTTTATCCTTGCCCTGGCGGGAGCGTTTTTATCCGCGAACCTTGCTTTGGCTGGCGATTTGCCGTGGCCGATGAGCGGCGCGAACAGCTTTAAAAACCGGCGGGCGGCAGGAAGCGGCCCGGCCGTTGCCCCCTGCACTCTGTGGCAGTTTAAAGCCCCTGCCGGTGCGTTTAGCGGGGATCCGGTGGTAGGGCCGGACGGAACCATCTATATAGGGACTACCGCCGGAGCGGTGTACGCCCTGGACCGGGAAAGCGGCAGCGTTAAGTGGTCTGTTTCGTTGGGTTATCCGGTCATCGGGAGCCCGGCAGTAGATTCCGGCGCGGTGGATTCCACCGTGGTATATGTTGTTTACGGCCGCACGGACGACAGCGGTGATGTATTCGCGCTGTGCTCGCTGAGTGCCAGGGAGGGAACCCTCCGGTGGTCGTTGCGCGGCCCACCGCTGTACGGAGGAGACGACACCCCCATCACCGCCAGTCCTACGGTAATGAGTGACGGGATTTACGTACCTTTGATGAACGGCCTATGGAAGATTAAGCCTTCCGCAGAGACGGACTGGCTTTATACAGGTTTGACTTATGGAAACAAAAACCACTGCTCGCCGGCCGTCGCCGAAGGCAAGGTAATGTTTGTCACCTCGGGAGGGCGCGTTTACGTTCTTTCAGACAGCGACGGTCAGCTCATGTGGTTGACTACTCTGGCGGGTTCATTCGAACCCTTGAATGCAGATGAAATTACCTCTGCTGTGAGCCCCGACGGCAGAGTGATGTACTGCTGCTTTAAGAATGTCGCGAAAGTTTACGCGGTTTATACTGTGTGGTCGGGCCTAAAGTGGAGTTGGAGCCTGCCAGGGGCGGGTCCGTTTCGCCCGGCGGCCGTCGGCGCGGACGGGACGGTCTACGTGAGCGACGCGGGCGGGGGTCTTTATGCCCTGAACCCCGAAAACGGCAGCCTGATCTGGTCCTCCCCTCCCACGGGCAAATCGACAGACGGCTCCCCGGCGATCGGAGGAGACGGAACTGTGTACCTGCTCCGCGGGCTCACGCTCTGTGCTTTTGATCCCGACGGAAGTTTAAAGTGGGAACATGCCCTTGACGCCGGGATTAATGGTGCGGGTTCGCCGGTCATCGCCGGAAACGGCATAGTGCTGGCGCGCACCGGGTCTGACGCGGGCGAGGCCTTCTTGTTTGCCGTGGGGCCGGATACTGTTCCCCCGGAAGCAATTGCGTACGATCCGCCGGCCGGAGCAGAAGATGTCCCGGTGGGCACGAACCTGGCGCTCACCTTCACCGAAAGTGTAGTCGCTCAGGAAGGCAAGCTGATCACCATCAAGAACTGGGAAAACGACGCGGTGGCGGAGGAGATCCCGGCCTCAGGCGACCGGGTTGCGGTCAACGGCCAGGTTGTTACTGTCAATCCCGCCGGCGACCTGCATTGCGGCACCCGTTACTACGTCCTGATTGACCCCGCTGCTTTCCGGGACCTGGCGGGGAACGACTTTGCCGGGATCGGGGACAAGGGCGTCTGGAGCTTCACGACCGTTCTCCCGCCCGAGGTTTTGTCAACCGATCCGGCTGATGGAGCCAGCGGCGTGCCCCTCGACAAAACCATTATGATTACTTTCAGCAAGGATGTGCAATCAGGGGATGCTGCCAGCGGGATAAAAATCTATAAAACTAATGAACCAGCGAGCGTGGTTGCGTTCACCTACTCCTTTGAGGGCAATGTACTGACTCTAGACCCACAAAGCGCTCTGGGGCCGGGCGTTGCCTATACCGTTTACCTGCCGGAGGGCGCAGTACAGAACCTGGCAGGATACCCCATGGTTGCGGACTACGTTTGCGGTTTTACGACCGTGCCGGGCGCTCCGGGCAACCTCACGGCCGAGGCGGTGAGTCCTACCGCCGTCGAGCTGAACTGGGAGGCTTCCGAGGGCGACGCAGATGTTCTTGAAGGGTACAGTGTAGAGATGCGCCAGGGGGAGGAAGGCAATTATGCGGTGCTCGGCACGACCGCTGAAACCGCTTACCAGGCTGCCGGTCTTCGCCCCGGTACCGCCTACGCCTTCCGGGTGCGGGCTTTTGACGCGGCAGGTAACTACTCCGGTTATTCTAATGAAGCGGCGGCCGTTACCGCGGAGGAGGAGCCGGAAGAGAACACGACGGCGCCCGACGTGATCCCTCCGGAGGTTGTATCAACCAGCCCAGTCGACGGGGAGATGAACGTCCCGATAAATTTGGTGATCGCCGTCACTTTCAGCGAGGCGGTGGAGCCCGGCGAAAGCTGCGAACAGATCGTTCTCCGGCTTGGAGATAAGGGTACGTCTATTTCGAAGAGCACCAGCGGTAGCACTTTAACCATTATACCGCGGGGTACTTTGGCTTACGGCACCAGCTACACCGTGAGCATCCCGGCGGGGGCGGTGCGCGATCTGGCCGGAAATCCTCTCGCTGCGGATTACGCCTTTTGCTTTACCACCTGCTCTATTTCCTCTGCCAACGTCGACGGCGAGGCTTTTCGCACACCCGCCGACAAAAACAAGGTGGAAAAATTGGTGCAGCCGGGGTTGGTTACCATTGTGGAGCTTCCCGGCATAGTCCGGGTGGAAGCTCCCGCCGGCGTTATTAGCGGTTCCCATGCCGTTTTAGGAGTGGGAGTGGTTGACGGGGGTGGGTTCAAAGGGGCCGGAATGCCGCTGCTGGGGCCGGGGGTCGAAATTACGGTAAAAAATGGCAGGCTGACCGGCGAGCTGATCGTTACCCTCTACTATGACCAGGGCCAACCGGGTGGAGATAAAGAACCCGTCGCCTTCACTTACGACGAAAAGGCCGGCAGGTGGGTAAAGATGGGCGGCAGGGCGGGTACTGCGCGGGGGGAGGTAACCTTTACAACGGACCGCCCCGCCCTGTTTGCCCTGTTTGCTGTGGCCGAAGAGAACCTCGAGTCGCGGGTTGCCTTTCCCGACCTGGGCGGTCACTGGGCGGAAAAAACGGTGCTCCGCCTGGCGGCAATGGGAATCGTTGCCGGGTATCTCGACGGCACCTTCCGGCCGGACAGGGCCGTCACCCGGCTGGAGGGAAGCGCTATCCTGGCGCGGGCCTTAAAGTCGGTGCCTGCTTTTAGGCGTGATCCGCTCCTGCCTGGCTGGAAATTTGCCGGCGCCGACGACATTCCCGCTTGGGCGCGAAACCTGCCGTCTGCGGCGGTATGGGTGGCATGGGATGAATTATTAAAAAGTTATCCGGAAAAAGAAGGCACCCCTGCCTTTGATCCGGACGGGCCCATCACCAGGACGGAGCTGGCGGCCCTCGTGGCGCGCCTTGCGGAGCGCGGGCTCGGCCCGGCAGCGCCGGTGGAGCCCGGCTTCGTCGATGCGGCGGTCATCCCCGCCTGGGCCAAAAGAGACGTGGGCGCGGCGGCGGCCATGGGCCTGGTCGGCGGTTACCCGGACCGCACCTTCCGGGCAGAAAAACCCGCCACCAGGGCGGAGGCCGCCAGTATGATTCTGCGGCTGCTGAACTTATTGCAGCCATAGGTCTTGACAACGGGGAGTGAAAGTGGTACCATAAAAAACGTTGTCACCGGCAACGGGGACAAAGGGAGGTTTTGGAGGCAGCGTTTTACCGTTTTTCAAAAAATCTTTTTAAGTACTAGACTAACCTCCTTGACAAAAAAAGTGCTCTTTAGTAAGATAATATTTGCGGCGTATTTTTGTACGTCGCACTCTGTTCCTTGAAAACTAAACAGAGCAAGATGAATGTACCTCGTCAAGCGATCCTTACTTACAACAAAAAGTAATTCCAAGAGCGAGATCAAACTTTGCACGTAAGTTTTTACGGAGGGTTTGATCCTGGCTCAGGACGAACGC
>DYES01000042.1 GCA_020725585.1 Desulfovirgula sp. | reverse complement strand
TCCACATAGGCGTTGTGGGCGATGCGAAAGAGCCAAACCGCAAAGGGAGCGTCGCCCCGGTATTTAGGGAAATTTTCCATCGCCTTCAAAAAGACCGCCGCGGTAAGGTCGTCGGCGTCCCAGGGATTGTCCATGCGGTAGCGTAAATAGCGGTTTACGGCGTCAAAATACCGGTCGTATAGCTCCGCAAAGGAAGCCCGGGCGCCCCGTTCCTGCTCGTTTCCAGCCTTCAATTCAAAAACACTCCTCTGCCCGTTCCGTACCGGGAAAAGGGCGTTCACAGATGTTCCCCCATTGGCATTTCTATGACTAATAGACGAACAAACTATGGAAAAAGTAACAGCAAAAGGACCCGGGGTCAATAAAAAATGGTATGGTAAGATAAGGGATACCTTGTAAAGGTTCACCTTGCTCACAAGCGAAAAATTACCGTGGCCCAAATGAAGGTTGGCATCCGGCTTTAACCGGATGCCTGCTTGATTTAGCTTCCAACTTCCCACACCTCACTTTTCTCGGAGGCCCAAATCGTAAGCTGGGGGTACGTCTTACCAAAAAAATAAAAAATTTATGGAAGAAGTTTGGCCTGGACAGGATTTTAACGAATAAAATGATGCTTCTTCATAGTTCAGACCCCTCCCTAAGCCGGCAGTTCGCCCGGGGTAATCTTGAGGGCCGGGAAAAGGACGTACCGGCTGCATTTTCCTTTAAACTCCTAAAACCGGCACTTATCAATGGCCAGGATCTGAATCGGATAGAGTACCGGGATATCTTTCCGTACAGGAAGGCATTACCTTATTTTGGTTATCCGTTAATTTTTTCTGGGTAAGACCCTGTACTGCCCGAACTCCATTGTTTATAATAGAAAGCAAGAGCGTCGCATCAATTTCCCGGCAAACCTTCTAAGGAGGGTGGGATAAATGATTGAAACCACCATAAATGCCCAGGCGGCCAGTTACCTCGATGAAAAAAAGCTGGCCCGGATGCTTAAAACGATGCAGTTCGACACCCGGTACACGCTTCAGATCTTTAACTTTTTTACGGACGTACCCCTGCAGGACCTGGCCAGGTTTTTAATGCAATATGAGATACCGGAGGTTACGTTGAAGGCATACTACGAAACGTACGTCAAGGAATTTTACGCTCGTCGCGAGCTTGAGGAGATGTTGGCCGATGTGGCAGAACCTTTTTGTCAAGGCCCTGAAAGCCCTTGACGCCTCCAGGGTGCCGGGCGACGAATGGACCTTCGGCGGCGGCACGGCCCTGACCGTTTATTTTCAACACCGGGAAAGCAAAGATGTGGATATATTTTTGCGGGATGCCCAATACCTGACCTGTCTTACTCCCCGGTTGAACAACGCGGTAGGGAACCTGACCGGTGATTACGTGGAGGGCTCCCATTTTTTAAAACTAAAATTTGCAGAAGGGGAAGTGGATTTTATTATCGCTCCCCACCTGACGGAAAATTACTACGAGTTAAAGCGGGTGGCGGGCCGGGAGGTAAGGGTGGAAAGCCCCGAGGAGATTATTCTGAAAAAACTTTTTTACCGGGCGGAAACATTAAAGACGAGGGATGTGGTGGATGTGGCCGCGGCCTACGAGAGAAGGAAAGGGCGCCTGCTGGAATGCTTATCCTTCATTACCCTAAGGCTGGCCGCCATAAAGTACAGATGGGAGAAGTTAAAGACGATTTACAGCGCTGAAGCCGCCGGGTTGATCATGCTGGAGCCCGGTCTTATCAACAGGGCCCCCGCCCTTTTTGAAGATTTTTTAAATGAAGCGGAAAGACTCTATAGCTGAGTTCAAACAAAAGAAAGGGTGAAAAGAAAATGCGCAAAGCAGCTCTTATTTTGGTGGTTCTTTTCCTTTCGTTGACGGCTTGCGCAGCTCTGGCCTCTGCCCAGCCGCTGGACAGGGGGGAACTGCTGGGTGTTTATCCGGAACCCCCAGCCCTCAGCGAACCGGTCACCCGGGGCGCCTTTGCGGCCATGCTGGTAAAGGCGGCCAATCTCCCGGCGGTTGACCGGCAGGCTTGCCGGGCCAAAGACGTCGATCCGGAAAGCTGGTTTGCCCCGGCCATGGGCACCCTTCAAGAAAAAGGAATTCTGGCCGGGTATCCGGACGGCACCCTGCGGCCCAACCAGCCTTTAACGGGGGTGGAGGCGGCGGTGCTGACGGCCCGCACCCTGGGTTTGTTCAAAGTGTTAGACGAATCCCAGTCCGGTCCTTTACCGGCCGGCCACTGGGGCAGCGCCACGTACAACTGGCTGGTTAACCAGGGCCTTCTTTCCGGGCGCGCTGACCCGGAAAACCTGCTGACCGTAAGCGAGGCGGCCGACTTTTTGGCCCGCGTTTTCGGCAGCGACCCGCAGGCGGTGGACATTGTTGAAAAAAGCCAAAAGGCGCAGGCAGCTTTGAAAGCCATGCGCTGTGCGGTAAACCTGGAGATGACGATGCAACCGCGGGCGGCCATGGCCGGCAAATTGCCCCCGATGAAAGGCTCGGGACGGATCAGCATGGAGATGGTGCTGCCGGCCACCATGCACCAGGTTGCCCGGTGGCGGTTCACGGCCGCCGGAAAAGATCAGCAGATCCCGGAAGTGGAGGTAGAGCAGTACCTGGTCGACGGGAAAATGTATATGAAAATGACCGACCCGGTCACCGGCAAGGCCGAATGGATGCGACTGCCGGAAGGCGCCGTCCCGGACATGGAGGCCATCTTGAAACAAAATCTGGAGGCGCAGGTCGGGATCCCGGAAGAGTTAAAGCCCTACCTCCATTACCAGCTCATAGGGACCGCGGAGAAAAACGGCCGCGAAGTGCATGAGCTTGGCTATTACGGCCGGATCGACGACCTGACCGCCTTCTTAAAGGCAGCCCTGCCCGAATCGCTGCGCGGCAGCTTAGGCGGGCCGGAGCTCGAGCAATTCTTAACCCAGGCCGGGAAATTGATCAAGTCGATATCCTTCTGGGGCCGCGAGGAGATCAACGCAGACGATTATTTGCCCCGCTCCGGGGAAATGAAAGTCGTGTTGTCTTTCAGCGACCGGTTCCAGGAGGAGGCCGTGCCGGTGGAGCTAATCGAAATGCACATCCGGGTCCAGGATTACGCTTATGACGATCAAATCAAGATCGAGCTGCCGCCCGAAGCCCGGCAGGCCAAAGAGATGACCGGCCCACCGGAGCCCGGCCCATTGGAACAACCGGCCGGCAATTAGAGCTGCTGCATCAGGAGGAGGCGATATCCTCCCGGGCGGCCGGGGGAATAGAAAAGGTGGAAAAATGACCGCCTCCCGGATGAATCTTTTCGCAAAAAAAGTCAGCCGGCTGGTTAGAGCCGGCTTTTTCTTAAGCGGCCGCTTTTGTCATTGGATCTCGAAAAAAGATTCGGCCTGAACAGCGCCGGGATCGGGCTGCTTTTCGGCGTTTTTTCCCTTTCCCTCGCCTTTGCCGAGCCCTTTTTCGGCGCCCTTTCCGACCGCCTGGGACGGAAGCCCCCGCTGGTCGGCGGGTTGTTGTGTACGGCGGTCGTGGTTCCCTGGCTGGCCCTGGCTCCGAATATACAAGTGGAGACGACTGCGCTGATCCTCCTGGGTGTTACCACCGGGGCCTATTTTGCTCCCACCCTGCCCTTGCTGGCCGAATCCACACCCGGCGATTCCCCGGCCAACGGCCGTTACGGCACTACTTACGGAATGTCCAACACGGCCTATTCTCTGGGCCTGGTCGCCGGGCCGCTGGCAGGCACCCTGATCGCCCAATTCTGGGGCCTGTTCACGGCAATTCTGTCCTATTCCGCCCTCCTTATGCTTGTCGCCATCGGCGCAGTGGTCCGGTTACAGGAAACACTGAAAAGGTAAGTAATGCTGGAATTGCGGTGAACCAACTCGGAAAGGATCGAGAATCCCCCACCAACCGTTCAGCTAAAGCCAGATAAAGACATAGTTCCTTCGTAAAAGTCTAACCCTCTATGTCCTGGAGCTCCGCCGATCATCATGTGGGTCTTTCACGAAGCCCCTCGGCGGTAGTGCCGGCTTAACTCGGAGGCGTACCTGACCCCCAGGCTGCCTGCGTACCGGTCCAGCCATTCGCTAAAGAGGGTCCTTCCGGTGGGAGGATTTTTGGAAACGAGAAGGTTTGCCATCAGCCCCTCCATTTCATCCCGGGTGATCAGAACATCTTTGACCAGGCAACTGATTATTTTCCCCAGCAAAAGAACCGCCCCCGGCGGCAGGTGGATAATCCTGGCCCGGCTGCCCACTTTGCGGGCGATGAGCCGGACCAGCTCGTTGAAAGTGTAGATCTCGGGGCCGACGGCATCAATAATTACGTTTTCGTCTTTTTCGGCGGCCTCTACCGCCAGCCGGGCCACATCTTCCACGAAGACGGGCTGAAGGCGGCAATCGCCTGCGCCGGGGACAGCAAACACCGGAAATCTCCTGAGCAGCCAGGCGATGTTATTGATCAGGATGTCTTCCGGCCCGAAGATCACGGTGGGCCGGATAATGGCGTAAGACAGGCGGGAATTGGCGATCGTCTTTTCTAAAACCCCTTTCCCTTTAAAATAAGGCAAGGGGGAATCTTTGGAGGCGTTTGTTATGCTGATGTGCACGATCCTGCGCACACCCGCCGCTTCGGCTGCCCGGATCAGCGTCTGCGTATTTTCCACCGCCTTTTCGTAGGTCACTTCCCCGTAGGGAAAGCGGATCCAGTACGTGTTGTAAAGGGTGGCAACCCCCTGCAAACTCTTCGTCAGCTCCGCCGGGTTGGCAAAGTTAAACGGAAAGGCGCACACCTGAGGGCCAAAGGGGTTTGGGCGTCCGGGGCGGCCCGTTAAGGTAAGCACCCTTTTTCCCATCGCCAACAGGCGCCGCGTGATATATTTTCCCGTGTAGCCAAAAGCCCCGGTGACCGCGTCTAACCCGGTGCTTTCCACCACTGACCACTCCTTGCCTAAGGGGTCTTCCCAAATCGGGCTGGATCAGTACAACCTCTTCATAAGTAATTTTAGGCATTTCCTGACCCTGCCTTCCGCCTTCCTGCCGGGAAGGCCCGCTCAAACGTAAATGATGTCCTCTTCGAAAATAGTTAAAACCTCCAGCCCGCGGCGGGTCACCACAAAGGTGTTTTCGATGCCTACCGCTCCTTCCGGAAAAACGAACTTAGGCTCCAGGGCCACCACCATCCCTTCCTCCAGCGGCGCATTATACCCGCGGGCGATCACCGGCAGTTCGTCCAGCTCGATCCCGATACCGTGGCCGACAAAAGCGACCGGCTCTGGGCAGCCCATAAAATGTTCGCGCAGACCGTTCTTCTCGGCTACGTTTACGGCCAGCTCGTACAGTTCGCTGCACATTGCTCCAGGCCTGCCTTTCTCCTTCAGCAATTCCTGGATTTCCAAGGCCACCCGGTGGGCCCGGACCAGTCTATCCGGCAGGCGGCCGAGACAAAAGACCCGGGACTGGTCCACCAGATAGCCGTCCAGAACCCCTACGTAATCGATCAGTACCGGTTCATTCCGGCGGATAACTTTCCTGCCCGCGCCTTGCGGAAACGCGGGGCCAAGCCCCTCCCCTCCGGTGGGGCTCTCCAGGAAGCCGGGAGCGAAGCAGCTTTCGCCGGAGAGCAGGTGCCCGTAAACCACTTCCATGTTGAAACTACGCGTCCTGACGCAGCCCTGGTGGCCGTTGCACCGGTAAAAGGCTTCCAGCCGGCCGGCCAGCTCCACCTCGGTCATCCCTTCCCGCAGCAATTCCCGCGCCCGGGAAAACATGAGCTGATTTAAGGCGGCGGCGTTCCTCATCAGCTCCAGTTCGTAAGCCGATTTCACCGCCCGCACGGTGCGGACGAGCGGGCTGATGTCGACAATCTTGACGTCCGGAAACATTTTTTGATAGCGGAAATAATCGTTGGCCGGTAAAACATCCAGCTCAAAACCCAGGCGGGAAAAGGGGCCGTAACCGCGGGCGGCCAGCGCGCCCGGCAATTCCCGGGAGGCCTCCAGGGGGACGACGTCTTCTAAAGCCGATTCCTCCCTGGCGCGCGCGAAGCTTTTCTTTACCAGGAGCAGGGGCTTGCCTTCGGCAGGGACGAAAAGGTGGGAACGCTGGATCGTCCCGGCAAAATAAAAAAGGTCGGCGTTTTGAACAATCACGGCGCCGTCTATCCCTTGCTGCCGCAATAATTTTTGGAAACGGCTGGTCCGCCGGGCCAGTTCTTCGCGAGGAGTCAAACGCATGAGAGAAAAGACCTCCCTCCCTTGTCTATTTTTTGAATGAAAAGATCATAAAAAAGGTAAAGGTTCCGATAACGCCAGCAGTTCGCCCAGGGCAATCTTAAGTGCCAGAAAAAAGGATGTACCGGCCACATTTTCCTGAAACTCTTTCAACCGGCGCTTATCAATGGCGCGTATCTGGTCGGGCAGGGCACGGGTTATCTTCCCGTGCAGGGACATTTCCGGACGGAAGGAGGCGGGTCGGGCACCTGTAGAAAGAGGAACCACAACCACCGTGGAAAGATAATTAAAAGGTTCGTCGGAAACCACCACTACATAATGAGGCCCCCGCAGGACGTGACCCGTGCCTTCCAGGCTAACCCGGTAGATATCTCCCGGGCGCGGTAGTTCCCCGGGCATTACAGTTCACCCCTCTCGGCCCTGGCCATTTTTTCTGTATAATCGGCAAGGTCTGCTTCTGCCAGGGCGGTTAAATCCTCCTCGCCGGCCAGCCGGCGGCATTCTTCCATCAGTTTTCGGCGTCTTTGTTCTCTTACATAATGTTCGACGGCGCGCCGGATGAAATCGCTTACGGTAGGGAATTCTTCGGGATTTCGTACCTTCTCGATAGCTTTAAGAAGACCGATCGGCATGCGAATTGTTGTACGTACCTGTTCCATGTAATATAATTGACCTCCTGACAATCGGCTAATACTGCATATATTATAGCATACCAGGACGACGTCGGAAAGAGCCTGCACAAGTGACAACAGCCAGGACAGGATCTGTACGTTCCGGAAAGGATAGAGGATTACAGGTGAGTCCTCCAAAAACAAAAAACGGGCGCATCTTTCGTTCGCCCGTCGACGGACCGCTGTCTTTTCTACGCCTGGCATTCTCTATGTTTGGCAGGGAGTTTTTTCCTCCCCCAGGATGCGTTTAAACCAGCTACCTGAATGGCGAAAAACGTCCAGAACCTTCAACCTGAATTGCACCTGTTCGCCGCCTGCCGTCATTGTCCAGCCGTCCTCTCCCTTTTGCAGAGAACCGAGGGCCACCAGAGCCTCGGGCACTTTGAGCTTGAACGCGGGGACCGCGGCACAGTCATTGCCGGATGCACAATCGTCGCCGGGCAAGTCCGGCCTGGAAACGAGCTGAATTTTTTCATGCTCTTTCTCCTGCTTCTTTTCCATCTCTTTTTCCGACTCTGCAGACATTACGCTGCCCGGGTCAACAAAACAAAGCGGAGGAAACAAGACACACCACCAGTTCTCGCCCGCCCCCCGGCCGAGAACTACCCGCACCGCCTGATAATTTCCGGCCGGAAGGGTAAGCGCATAAAGATTATGCTGGTACGTCCTGGCCGGGAACCCAAACTCTCCCATCTCAACTGCCACGGGGTAGTCCTCCCCGGCGGCACGAACTTTTTGAACAGCCAGTTGTTGAATGTAAGGAAGGTTTTCTTCCGCAATTTTTCTGGCCTGCCCGACATCTTCAGCCTGGCCAAATTTTTGCGCCATGGCGCCGACGATGGCGTCGCGCACCTGAAACTTGATTGCCTGGTCAACAGGGCTGTTGCTGTTGGCAACGACGTGCAAACGGATCAGGTTGCCGTTTTTATACGCCTGCACAGCATCCCCGCAAGACATCCGCCAGGCCAGCGCCAGGGCGGCGCAAAGAAGAACCGCAAGCACAACCAGAAAACGTTTTTTATCCGTCATTTAAATCAATCACCGCCTTTATCTAAAAACAAAAAATGTTTTGGAGCCTTTGGCTTTTTGCCTGCTTTGTTTTTAGTGTTTTTTATTTATTTATTATTACTGCTATAAATATTTTTACCATCCATTGCGTTTTATAAACTTGCTAAAAAACGGGAAGAAAAAAGAAGGTTATTAGAAGATGGACAGAATATTCAAGGTTCACCAGAAGGCAATAGAAGGGCTATGGAGAAATAAAAAAAGAAGAGAAATGGAGAAAAATCAAAAAAGGTTTTCGGTTAAAATTGAGGGGAATGGATAGAGAAGGGTAAATTTAAATGTAAACGGGAGAATAGTTTTTACAAGTATTTTTTCATATGGGCCAGCGCCGCTTTTTCCAGCCGGGAAACCTGCGCCTGGGAAATGCCGATTTCTTCGGCCACCTCCATCTGGGTCTTGCCCTCGTAAAAACGTAAAGTGAGGATGAGCTTCTCCCGCTCGCTCAATTTATTCAAAGCATCTTTAATGGCAATGTCTTCCAGCCAGCGCTGATCGTTATTTTTCTCATCGCTCACCTGATCCATGACAAAAATGGGATCTCCGCCGTCGTGGTAAATTGGTTCAAACAAAGACACCGGGTCCTGGATGGCATCCAGGGCAAAGACGATTTCTTCCCGGGGAAGGTTTAACTCGCTGGCGATCTCACTTACAGAGGGCTCCCGGGAATATTTGTTAACCAGGACCTCCCGCACCTGCAGGGCCTTGTAAGCCATGTCCCGCAGAGAGCGGCTGACCCTTAAAGGGTTGTTGTCGCGCAGGTAACGGCGAATTTCGCCAATAATCATGGGAACAGCGTAGGTGGAAAACTTTACATTTTGAGAGAGGTCGAAGTTATCGATGGCTTTCATGAGGCCGACGCAGCCGACCTGAAACAGGTCGTCCACATACTCGCCGCGGTTGGCAAAACGCTGGATTACACTTAAAACCAGGCGTAAATTTCCGTTGATCAGTTGTGTCCGGGCAGAGGCATCGCCATTCTTCATGGCCTGGAAAAGCTTGCGCATTTGCGCGTTTGTGAGGACGGGGAGTTTGGAGGTGTTGACACCGCAAATCTCCACCTTATTCACCAGCATGGATTACCTCCACCTGCCTTTATGCGCCTGTCGTAGTCTCATTATTACCACCGGACGAACAGTTTATACATTGTTAAAAAGCGTTTATTTTTATTCCAGCCGGTGAATTTCCCTCTTGAGCCTTTTAATGATTCGCTTCTCCAGGCGCGATATATATGACTGGGAAATGCCCAGCAGGTCGGCCACCTCTTTTTGTGTTTTTTCCACCCCGCTTTTTAAACCAAAACGCAACTCCATGATCATTCGCTCCCGGCGGCTCAATTTTTGTAAGGCCAGATGAAGGAGTTTTTTATCCACTTCTTCTTCAATGTATTTATAGGTGACATCGTTTTCCGTACCCAGGACGTCGGACAAGAGCAATTCGTTGCCGTCCCAGTCGGTGTTCAGAGGTTCGTCAAAAGATACCTCGGAACGGGTTTTGCTGTTGCGGCGCAGGTACATTAAAATTTCGTTTTCAATACACCGGGAAGCGTAAGTAGCCAGCTTGATTTTTTTCGCCGGATCGAATGTGTTTACAGCTTTAATCAGGCCAATCGTGCCGATGGAAACCAGGTCTTCTATACCCACCCCCGTGTTTTCAAACTTGCGGGCGATATAAACCACCAGGCGCAGGTTCCTTTCGATCAGCACAGTGCGCACGGCCCCGTCCCCGGCCTCCAGCCGATCGATCAAATAGCATTCTTCGTCGTTGGAAAGGGGGGGCGGCAGAGCTTCGCTGCTGCCAACGTAATGAATTCCCGGAGAAAAGCCCAAACGTATCGTCAACTTAAGTATAAACAAGCGTAAAATCAATTTTAACCGCCAGATTTGCAGCATGCCAAAAACCCCCCAGTTTAAGTCGCGGGTCATTTGGTTTAACCTCAAGCGGCCTCAAGCAGAGCAGGATGGAGAAGCGCCTGATAGCTCTCCCCGGAATGCAGGCGGTGCCCGTAGATCCCGACAATTACCTTTTCTGTCTTAATATTCCTCGATCCCTGATTGATCTCTACCAGGTCGGGGCGAATGCCAATGAGCAGCCCATGCTGCTGTCCCAGCGATTGAAAAGGAATTAACCGCAAACGCGTGGCCCACGGCGTATTAGTTAAATGGGCAAGCAGCCGGGGGTCGGCCAACTGGCCTTCTTCAAAAGATTTTCTCACTTCGGGCGGCAGAACCGGTTTTAACGCCTCGTATTCCACGACAATCACCGGATCGCCGCTTAAAGGATCGGTAAGGCTGTTCCCCGTATCCATTAAAGCACGCACATCCACCCGCCGGCCAAAAAAGTAAAGGGCAATTTGAAAATCCCGCTGCCGGATATTCCTCTGGATTATCCAGAGCCCCAGGCGATAAGCTGTCCAACCGAAAAGCAGGGCCAGGCAGACGCCCGACCAGAAGTGCCGGTTGACAACTTCTGGAATTTCTCTTATTTCTCTAAAAAAACCGGAATTTGTGTGCAAAAGGTAAGTAAAGCCCAGCACCATCCCACCGAGCGCAAAGGAGGAAACGTAAAAAAAACCTACACAGGCGGCAAAAACTCGCCAGGTCAGGGGGGCAAAGGCCAGCCGCACCATAACCAGGGAAAAAAGCAATTTACTGGGCAGAATGAAGAGTAAACTTGTTCCCGGCAAAAAAGTCAACAGGGAATAAAGACTTCCCAGGCCGGAAGCCAGCGCCAGCCGGAAAAAAGAGGCGCGGGCGTTGCTCAGGCGGCCGGCCGACCACAAGATTAAATAGTTCATCAAGAAATTGCCTAAAAAAACCTGATCGACGTAAACAACGTACCCGGCCATGGGCGCCCAACCCCAAAAAGATATCGGTCACTAATTCCCCTACCATTATATGGCCCGCCTGATAAGTTTATGATCAAAACAAAAATGCCGGCACAGCATAATTATACAATGACACACATTACTAAATATGTCATAATGTGGTACACAGGACAACTTTTATTTTAAATTATTAAATTGATAAAAATATGGGGGAAGATAAGAGAGAGCTTTTTAACTGGGAAGCAAGGAGAAGTTCTGCCGCCAAAAAAGCCAGATAAAAATATAAAGAGGCTCAAAAGGGGAATAACTGGCCACCCCGCCCCATTCCCGGTATTTGCGGCAACTTATAAAAAGTTTTACCTTTAAAAAGCAAAACTGCTTTTTGCTTTGCGGTCCGGGCCGGACGCGAAAAGCGAGGAGCCCCTTCGTAAAAAACCGCCCAACCCTCTTGCCCGTGTTCAAGGTCACGCCCGGCCTATAAAATAAAACCATCCGGCAACGCGAACTAACACCCTTCTTCCTCCTGATCGACCGATCCTTTACATATCAGTGGCGTCTTAACTACCGGCGCCGCAAGAAAGCCGGGATGTCCAGTTCGTCGTGGTTACTGAAGGACTTGATCTCCAGTTCCGTCTTGGGACGCTCTTTTCTTGCCGGCCGCTGGTCAAACCCCGTCGCGATGACCGTCACCCGCACCATATCTTCCATGGTTTCGTCAATTACCGCGCCAAAAATAATGTTTGCCTCGGGATCGGCGGCCTGGGCGATGATCTCCGCCGCTTCATTCACCTCAAACAGACCCAGGGAAGTCCCCCCGGTAATGTTTAACAAGACGCCCCTGGCCCCTTCAATGGAAGTTTCCAGCAGAGGGCTGGAGATGGCCATTTTGGCCGCTTCCGTGGCCCGGCCCTCGCCGCTGGCCACGCCGATGCCCATTAAGGCCGAACCGGTATCCTTCATAATCGTTTTCACGTCCGCGAAATCGAGATTGATTAGTCCGGGGACGGCGATCAAATCGGAGATGCCCTGCACCCCCTGACGCAACACGTCGTCGGCGATGCGAAACGCCTCGATAATGGAAGTATGCTTGTCAATCACCTGCAGCAGCCGGTCGTTGGGAATGGTAATTAACGTGTCCACCTTCCCTTTCAGGTTTTGAATTCCTGCCTCCGCCTGGGTCATGCGCTTGCGGCCTTCAAAAGTAAAGGGCTTAGTAACGACGCCGACGGTCAACGCGCCCACTTCTTTCGCGATTTCCGCCACGACAGGCGCCCCCCCGGTGCCGGTCCCCCCGCCCATGCCGGCAGTTACAAAAACCATGTCCGCTCCCTTTAAAGCCTGATAGATTTCATCCCGGCTCTCTTCCGCAGCCTTCTGGCCAATCTCCGGGATGCCTCCGGAACCGAGCCCCTTCGTCAACTTGGCGCCGATCTGGATTTTAATGTTGCTCTGCACCAGCTGCAAAGCCTGGGCGTCTGTATTCACGGCAATAAATTCCACGCCCTTTAAACCGGCCTGAATCATCCGGTTCACCGCATTATTTCCACCGCCACCGACGCCGATAACCTTGATGCTGGCAAACTGATCGGTTTCCAATTCAAAATCGAGCATGATTGATCCCCCCATTTTTAATTTTGCTCGCCTGCCGTTAACCCCACGCTCGCGCACCACACGGGACCGGGGTCAATCCCGGCGGGAAATTTATTTACCTGCGGAGACCCTACCCGAACGGGGACTCCGAAGCGCTGTGCTGCCGCCTCCGGCAAGCCCTTCAGCAAAGCTCCCCCGCCCGTTAAAACAATCCCGCAGGGTAAAAGAGCACCTGGCTCGATCTTTTCTTCGATTTCTTCTTTCCACAAAGAAAACATTTCTTCTACCCTTGCCCGGATAATCGGCAGGATCCCTGCACACTGCCGATCGCCGCTTAACCCGCACTGCCGCTTGATGACTTCCGCCGAAGCCAGCGAAGTCCCCAGGCCGATCGCCAGATCGGAAGTTATATGGGCGCTTCCCACCGGCAAAACATTCACCCCCAGCAGCGCTCCGTTTTTAAAAAGCCCCACGCCCGTAGCGCTGCTTCCGAGGTCAACGATCGCCACCCCCAGCTGCTTCTCCACTTCTCCCAACGTAATCCTGGCGGCGGCCAGGGCATTGCACACTACCCCGGTCACCTTTACCCCCAGCAGGTTTAAAATGGAGCTTAATTGCTTAATCAACTCCTGATCGGCGGTAATTACGATCGCCCTGCACTCAAGATAATCCACCATCTCCCCAAAAGGGGGCCTGGCCGTCACGAAGCTGCCGGTGCAAAACTCTTGGGGGAGAATTTGAATCACCTGGCGGCCCGGAGGGAGCAAAAATGCGCCCGCGGCCGCGTTCAGGTGCTCTATATCTTTTCTTCGGATCACACGCCTTTTTTTAAAGACAACCCTGGCCCGCGTTTTTTGTGCCTGCACGCTGCCTCCGGAGATGCCCAAACAAACCTTGTTTATCTTTACCCGGGCCATTGCCGCAGCCTGTTTCAACGCCTCCGCAAGGGAACGGCCGGCCGCCTGCGCGTCAACCACTTTCCCTTTCGAGATCCCTGCCGACGGGCTGATCCCCGCGCCGATGATCAGGCCCGGCCTGCGCGCGCGGGCCACCACAACCTTAACCACGGCGCTGCCCACATCCAGGCCAACCAGCACATCCGCCTCTTCTTTAATGGCGCGGACACCTCCCGCGTTGCTTTAAAGTATTCAACAAAAGGTTCTTTTCACCTTTTTCTTGCGCCATCATTTTTTCAACAGGTGGCGCCGGATAATGGCCAGGTTTTGAAAGAGGCGCACCCCGAAGGCCACCACCGCCGCCAGATACAGGTCGATACCCAGGCGTTCGCCCACAAAGGCCAGCCCGGCGGCTAAAAGGGCGTTGCTAAAAAAGCCGGTGATAAAAATCGTATTATCGAAGGTATCCTCCATCCCGGCCCGGATGCCCCCAAAAATTGAATCCAGGGCGGCCAGGGCGGCCACGGATAGATATTTGGCATAAGCGCCGGGAAGCAGCAGCGGAATATTTAAGCCAATCACCACCCCCAGGGCTAAACCAAATATTGCCAGCCAGAACCCTAACCACATATTTTCACCTTCTCTGCACTGGTTTTGCGTAAAGATGCTGGCGCGTACCGGTATAAGCAGGCACCGTTAATTTGTCGTGCGTCTGAATATCCACGCGCACGCCAAGATCTTTTAAGTATTCCACCACTCCCCCGGGTATGCTTAAAGCGGCCTGCAGGTGATCAACCTTCCCGATGGCCAAAATATGATAGGGGGGCACGATCCGGGTAAGATTAACGTTAATAAACGGCGCGGCATAGCGTATTTCGCTGGTGGCCACAATTCTTTGCCCGTTGATGGAAATCGCCTCCGCGCCGGCTCCGCGCAGCTCATTGACGATGCGCAACAAATCTTCGTCGCGGATCACGTAAAGACTTGCCGGCCGGCCGGTTTGGCGCTGCAAAGGGGGGTTGTCCAGGATAATTTCAACCCCGGGCCCGCTTACCGCCGTGAGGCCCGCCGCGATCTTCGCCTTGACCAGCTCCCCCTCCATCGCCGCCAGCGCCTCCTGCTGTCCTTTGGTGGCCTGCGCAAGCTTGGCTCCCAGGTCATTTACTTCGCTCTGCAACTGGGAGATTTCCGTTTCCAGCTGGTGCAGCTCCGTAGCCAGCTCCTGCGCCCTGCCCGTGGGTACGCCCTGTTCAATGCGGCTGGAGACCCGGAATTGAAAGGTCAGCAACAGGCCCGTGACCAGGGCCACCAGCGTTATGGAAATATACATGGGCCATTTCACCGGGCTGTCCCCCCTAACAATTACTGCAGAATAGACTGTGCGCTTATTTTGTCTGCCGCCCGGCACTCAGCCGGTGGCCAACTCCGGCTGAGTGCCGGGAACCGGCCGGGCATAGTCAAATCTTATACTTCCGGCATAGGCCGGAATGGTTAAATTATCCACCCGCCTGATGGCTACCTGGATGCCCCAAAATTTTAGCTGTTCTATGATTCCTCCCCGCATTTGCAGCGCATTGATCATATTATCCTGGTTTCCAATGGCGCTGATCACGAAAGGCGGAGTCAGGCGGTAGCTTTTATTCGTCAGGATGGTCGGCCCCACGCAGCGGATTTCGCTCGTGGCCAGCAGCCGCTGCCCGTTAATGGCCAGGGCTTCTGCCCCGGCAGCCCGCAATTCGTTGAGCACGTTTAACACGTCCTCGTCATGCAAAACATATAGATTCGGATTCTCCCCCGGCTGGATAACCACGTTGCTATCGTTTAAGGTAACCTCCACGCCCGGTCCGGCAACGGCAATTAATCCAGCCTCAATGCGCGCTTTGTCCAGCTCTTCTTTTAAAGGGCCCAGCTGCTGCCCGGCGGCGATCTGGTCCAGCTGGGCGCGCAGTTCGCTCACCTGCTTTTTTAAAGCGTCGCGCTTTTGCCGGGCTTCGTTGACCTGTTCCACCAGAGCCTGTTTTTGCTGCACGGAGGGAGATCTGGCCACATCTTTCGTAATTCGAAATTGAAAAGTTAACATAAGGCTGATCGCCAGCCCGGCCAAAAAGAGGGCCAAATGATAGCTCTTCATCTGCAATGGTCACTCTCTCTCTTTATTTTCCGATTTTATTTTTCGAACTTGACTACCGGTGCACCCGGCAGGGACAGATCGATGTACTCAATTTTCCTGCCTCTGAGCTCTTTTAAAACCTGGATCAAAATGGTCCCCTTTTTAGCCGCATCGTCCGGATACCCCAGGCGGCACGGGACTCCCTGGAGAGTGTATAAAATGATCTGCCCGTTTTGGTCCCGTTTAACCTCCGATAAATTATTCACCAGTTCGGCGGGAAGCTCCGCAATCACCTTTAAAACAAACGCCAGGTTTTCGCTCTGCAGGGATTGGCCCAGGTAAGGAACCTGGGCATCGATGCCGGTTATCACCGGCAGGCCCTTTTCGCCCACCCGGGCGCCACGCACACAAACACCGTCCATATCTACGGCAACGAACCCGTCTTGAGCCGGGACCAACGCGACAGGTTTCCTTTCCGCCACCTTAATCACTACCCGCCCGGGGAGGTCCCGGAAAACATCCGCCTCTTTAACCATGGGGAGTGTCTTCACGGCGGCGGCGCTCTCCCTTAAATTAACCTTAAAAATATTCACGCCGGCGGTTATCCCCGATTGCGCGATAATTTTTTCCGGAGTCAATTCCCGGTTGCCCTCGACCGTAATTTCCCGTATTTCAAACAGGGGGGAAACCAGAAGAACAAAGGATGCAAGCAAAATGAAGAAGATAAAAAAAAGAGATTCTCCGAAATTTATCTTCCGTTTGCCCATATTGTTCCCTGGTCCACCTTTAAATACCTCAGCCATTTTTATCCATAATACCCTTATAATTATATCAATTAGTCATTACTTGTCCAAGAGAAAACTTTAATTAAAGGCACAAAGCTTCGATTCCCTTGTGCCTTTATACCTTTTTTGCCTCCGGGCTTTTTGTCCCCCAGCGCTTGCGCTTTAGTGGCTTCCCTCACTCCTGATCCGCATAATCCGGGCCCCCAGGGCGTTATATTTACGTTCGATGCGCTCGTAACCGCGGTCAATATGTTCGACTCCTTCGATAAGGGTGCCGTTTTCGGCGGCCATGCCCGCCAGCACCAGGGCCGCCCCGGCCCGCAAATCACTCGCTTCCACCGGGGCCCCGTACAGTTTCTTTTTTCCTTTAATGATCGCTGTCTGGCCCTCCACCTTAATTTCCGCGCCCATGCGCCGCAGTTCGCTGACGTGCTTAAACCGGTTCTCGAAAATTGTTTCCGTGATGATGCTGGTGCCCTCGGCCAGAGTAAGCAAAGCCATCATCTGCGGCTGCAGGTCGGTCGGAAACCCCGGGTAAGGCATGGTTTTTAAATCTACGGCGAAAAGCCGATCCGCGCCCCGCACGCGGACGTAATCGTCACCCGCTTCGATTACGGCGCCGGCTTCCTCCAGCTTTGCCATCAGCGCCCGCAAATGCTCTGGAATAACGTTGGTCACCGTTACCTCTCCACCCGTAATTGCCGCCGCTACCATATACGTTCCCGCCTCGATGCGGTCCGGGATTACCTGGTGCTCGGCAGGGTGTATTTTGGAAACTCCTTCAATTCTAATGATATCTGTCCCCGCTCCGGTAACCTTCGCCCCCAGGCAATTTAGAAAATTCTGGAGATCCACCACCTCCGGCTCTCTGGCGGCATTCCTGATGATTGTTACGCCCCGGGCCAAAACGGCCGCCATCATGATATTCTCCGTGGCCCCCACGCTGGGAAAGTCCAGCTGGATTTCCGCACCCGTTAACTCCCCGGCCCGAGCTGTAATGTAACCGAACTCTTCGGTTATTTCCGCCCCTAAAGCGCGCAGCCCTTTTAAATGGAGGTTCATGGGGCGGGAGCCGATGTTGCACCCTCCCGGCTGGGAAATCCTCGCTTCGCGAAAGCGGCCCAGCAAAGGACCCAGCACCAGGTTGGAAGCCCTCATCCGCCGCATGAGGGTTTCTTCTACTTCCACCGAATAAATGCCGCTGGTGTCGACCACAATATTAGGACCCTCCCGGGATACCTTGGCCCCCAGGGAAGACAAGACGTCGCACATGGTGGTTATATCCTGCAAGCGGGGCACGTCTTTAATCAGGCTCTGCCCCGAACACAACAAACAGGCCGCTAAGATAGGGAGGCTGGCGTTTTTGCTCCCGTTCACCCGCGCCGTGCCCTGCAAACGGGTCCTTCCCAAAATCATGAGCTTATCCACGGCAGACCACACCTTTCGCCTAATCCTCGCCTAGAATCTGCACCTCCGGCTCCAGCTCCACCGCGTACTTTTGCCAGACGAGCATTTTCACCCGCTCCATCAACTCCAATACGTCGCGGGCAGCGGCCCTTCCCAGGTTCACGATAAAGTTCGCGTGCACATGGGATACGGCCGCGTCTCCCACCCGCATTCCCTTTCCTCCCGCCTGTTCGATCAAAAAACCGGCGCTGGTTCCCGGAGGATTTTTAAAAACGCTGCCGGCGCTGGGATGCCCTAAAGGCTGGGTTTGTTTTCGCTTTTCTAGAATACCCTTCATTTCGGCTTCAATGGCCTGCGGCTCACGGAAAACTCCCTGGAAGGACGCTTCGACAACGATCAGTTTACTGCCTTTAAGACTACTTGTCCGGTAGCCAAAGCCAAGCGCAGCGCCGGAACGCTCCGCGAGCCGGCCCGCTTCATCCATGAGTTTAACCGCCGTGCAAATGTCGCCGGTGGCTTTTCCATACGCGCCGGCGTTCATGATCACGGCGCCGCCGACCGTCCCCGGAATGCCGGCCAGAAACTCGCAGCCGCCAATACCCGCCTCTTTGGCCGCCCTGGTTAACCGCGCGAGTTTCGCTCCCGCCCCGGCACTTATCCGGGCACCCAGAATTTCCAGCTGCGCCAGGCCTTCCCCAATCTTAATGACCAGGCCGCGGATTCCGCCGTCCTTCACCAGCAGGTTGGACCCGCCGCCGATCACCGCCACGGGAAGATTTTCGCGGCGGGCAAAAGCAAGGGCCCGGGCAAGATCATCTACGCCTTGCGGCTCCACAAAAATATCCGCCGGGCCGCCAATCCGCCAGGTGGTGTGCAGTTTCATCGGCTCGTGAAAGCGCACCCGGCCGGGTAAAAGATCAGCTAGTTGACGGGCAAGTTCGCTGTCCGGCACCCTATTCTCTCCTTAACCTGGTTATTGCCTTGCTTTAAGCCAAACCTCACCTGGCGTTCGTGAAAGCGTGCTTGAAGAGTTTTAGCGCCTTTCCTCCAGGCGGTTTAGAAGCTTTCTGCCGACCGTCCAGATGTTCCCTGCCCCCAGGGTCAGCACCAGGTCTCCCGGCTGAACAATTCCTAAAAGATGGTTTACGGTTTCCTCCAGGGTGGGTAAATAGTTGACCCGCCGGCCGTCATATTTCCGGATGGCGTCGATAATCAGGTGCGCCGTCACGCCTTCTATGGGAGATTCGCCGGCGCTGTAGATCTCCGTCATGACGATTACGTCGGCGTCGGCAAAGGCGTCGCCAAAACGCTCACTTAACAAAGCCGTCCGGGTGTAACGGTGGGGCTGAAAAACGGCAACCACCCGCTCTGGGTTCAACGTGCGCGCCGCCTGCAGGGTGGCCTTGATTTCCGTAGGATGATGGGCGTAATCATCAAAAACCCGGATTCCCCCCGCCTCGCCGATGAATTGAAACCGCCGTCCTACGCCGCGAAATTCTTTGAGCGCCTCGGTAATTTGCGCAAAGTCCAGTCCCAGCCAGCGCGTCAGCGCCACCACGGCCAGGGCGTTTAACAGGTTATGGCGCCCGGGCACAAAAAGCTCCAGGGGGCCCAAACGCCGGCCTTGACAGTAAACTTCGCCGCGCGTGTGCCTTCCGTTTAAGGATATTTCTTGAAGCGTGTAATCCGCCTGGTCATGGAAGCCGTAGGTAATAAAAGGAGTATTTAAACCGCCGATCACTTCCCTGGTGTGGGGATCGTCAAGACAGACCACCGCTTTCCCCTGGGACGGTATCTGCGCCAGAAAAGTTTTAAAGGCGGCCTTAATGTTTTCCAGCGAACCGTAATGATCCAGGTGGTCGTCCTCGATGTTGGTGACGATGGCGGCCAGCGGTCTTAACTTTAAAAAGGAGCCGTCGCTTTCGTCGCTCTCCGCAACCACGTACTCGCCCCGCCCTAATTTCGCGTTCCCGCCGATGTCGTTCAATTCACCTCCAATGATAATAGTGGGGTCAAGTCCGTTTTTTTCCAGGGCCAGCGCCAGCATGGAAGTGGTGGTGGTTTTGCCGTGGGCGCCGGCGACGGCGATTCCTTTTTGCCTGCTCATCAGCCAGGCCAGCAATTCCGCCCGGTGGATCACCGGGATGCCTTTTTCCCTGGCCCGAATCAGCTCCGGATTATCCGGATTAATCGCTGAAGATATGACCACCAGCCGGGCGTCCTGAACGTTTTTTTCGTTGTGGCCTATATAACATTTTCCACCCAGGGCCTCAAGGCGTTGGGTGACATGCGTGGCCACCAGATCCGAGCCGCTCACCTGGTAACCCAGGGTAAGCAGGACATTGGCCAGGGCGCTCATCCCTGCGCCCCCAATCCCGATAAAATGGACCTGCTTGGGTATGCTCTCCAGCAATGACTTTCATCTCCTCGTTACATGGCCGTGTAAATCAAAAGACAACATCTGGACCAGGCCCCTGCTATTCACCTCCCGGAGAGTAAATACACCTTATAATATGCGGCAGTTTAAGAAGGTGTTCCGGGTCAGCCCCGAAGGCCTGTCCGCCTGGGGGGCGGTCGCGGGCAGCCGGCCGGCAAAAAGCTAAAATATCGTCAGGCGGCTTTTCTAACTAACCGCGACGGCTTTTCTCCCCCCTTAAAATTAAATCTTCTATACACTGCAAAATGTCCTCGAGCGCGCCGGGCCGGCCCAGCTGTCTGCTCGCGCCGGCCATTTCCTGCAGGCGCCGGGGCGCGGCCAGCAGTTTCTCTATTTGATTAGCCAGCGTCTCCCCTCTTAGTTCCTCGTCCTTGATGACAATCGCCGCCCCCTTGCTCTCGAGCGCCCGGGCGTTATACTCTTGATGGTTCCCGGCGGCATAAGGGTAGGGAACCAGGATGGCGGGCGCCCCGGTCACCGTGATTTCGGCCAGCGTGGCCGCGCCGGCCCGGCAGACAACCAGATCGGCAGCCGAAAGCGCAAGGGGCATTTCGTAAAGATAAGGTTTAATGGTAGTATTGCCATTTTCAGGGAGAGTAAACCCTTCCATAAAATCATTATACTGCCCCGGTCCCGTAACGTGCAAAAAACATACGTCCGGCCTTCCTCCCAGCCTTTTGATCACTTCCCGCATGGCCCGGTTGATGGTCCGGGCGCCCTGGCTGCCCCCGAAGGAAAGAATAAAAAAACAATCTTCCGGGATGCCCAGCGCCCGGCGGGACTCTTCCCGCCTGGCCCGCAAAAACTCCGGACGCACAGGCAAACCGGTAAGCTCCACACGCGCCCGGCGCGGCAGGTATTGCGCCGAATCCGCAAAAGTTACCGCCACCAGCCGGACAAATCGCGCCAGCAAGCGGGTGGTGATTCCCGGCAGGACATTCTGCTCGTGAATCAGGGTAGGGATCTTTAAACAAATTGCCGCCAGCAACACCGGCCCGCAGACGTATCCGCCGGTGCCGATTACCGCCGCCGGCTGAAAATCGGCGATGATCCGCCGGGCCTGGAAAAAGCCCAGGCCGGCCTCTCCCAGGGCCAGCAAATTTTCCCAGGCCACGCGGCGCTTGAAGCCCCGGACGCGAATCGGCCGGAAGGAAAGGCCCGCAGCCGGGGCCAGGTCCGCCTCGAGCCCGCGGTCTTTGCCGATATATAAAATTTTCGCCCGCGGATACTTTTCCTGCAGGCCCTTCGCAATGGCCAGGGCAGGATAAATGTGCCCGCCGGTTCCTCCTCCGCTCACTACAAAATTCACGCCTATACCTCTTTTCGGCCTTTTCGAGGCCGGTTTTGAGAAGCTAAAAGAGAAAATTGTTTTCTTTTGGTTTGTCTATGTTTTGCCTATTTATGTATACTATATCTTGATATATTAAGCAATACACCCACTCCGGCCAGCGTAAATACCAGTGAACTGCCGCCAAAGCTGATAAAAGGCAGGGTAATGCCTGTAATGGGCAGGGTGCTGGTCACTACCCCGATATTGATGATGGCCTGAATGGCGATCCCCGCCACAATTCCCGTAGCGAGCAGAGTGCCGAAAGAATCCGGGGAGGTGATGGCTATTTTCAACCCTCGCCAGATAAACAAAATAAACAATAAAATGACAAAGCTGGCGCCGATAAACCCCAGCTCCTCGCCGATAATGGCAAATATAAAGTCCGTATGCCTTTCCGGCACCCACAGGTACTTCGAGTGCCCCTGCCCCAGGCCGGTGCCGAAAAGACCTCCCGACCCCAAGGACATCAAGGAGTTTAAAATGTGCCAGCCCGCCCCTTGCGGATCTTTTTCCGGGTCCAGAAAGGCCAGAAAGCGCCGCAGGCGGTAAGGCTCCTGCCAGATGGCCAGCCCCACGGCGCCCAGCCCCAGCAGCCCGACAAGGAGCAACTGGCCGATTCGCGCCCCCGCCGCAAAAACCATCACGAAAACAATCCCTGCGATGGTGACGGCCGTGCCCAGGTCCGGCTGCAGAAGAACCAGCCCGGAAGCAAGGCCCGCCAGCAGCAAAAAGGGGAGTGCGCCCACCCAGAAATTTTGAATCAGATGAAGACGCCGGGAGAGCCCGTAACTGGTGAAGATGACCAGGCAGAGCTTCACAAACTCCGCCGGCTGGAAGCTTACCGGCCCCAGGTTCAACCACCGCTGGGCGCCCAGGCGGGACACGCCCACGCCCGGGATCAAGACCACCGCGAGCAGGAACAGCCCGCATATCAACAGCAGCCCGGCCCACTTTTTCAACCGCCAGTAATCATAGTTCATCAGGACAACCATGGCGACAAGCCCGATGAAGGCCCAGATCAGCTGGCGCCGGACGAAAAAAAAGGTGTCGTTAAACGGGGGCAGGGTGGCAAACCAGAGGGTAGAGCTGAAAACCATGATCACCCCTACGCTGAGCAGCACCAGCACCGTTAAAAAGAGGATGAAGTCGGGCGGGCGTCGAGCCGGCAAGTGTTCTCCCCCCTCTAAATATTTAGACTCCAAAGTTTCCCCTACTTCCCCTTTAATCCCAGCACGATTTGCCTGAAGAGGTCGCCGCGCTCTGCGTAGTTTTTAAACATGTCCCAGCTGGCGCAGCCGGGCGAGAGCAGGACGACGTCGCCGGGCCGCGCAGCGGCCCTGGCCAGGTGCACCGCTTCTTCCAGGTCGCGGGCGCGTAAAATCTGGGCAATCCCCTCGCGGCGGGCCAGGCTTTCGAGCACCGGCGCGCTCTCGCCCAGCAACACCAGCGCCCGCGCCTTCTTCCTGGCCAAACGAACGAATTGCGTAAAATCGCTGCCTTTATTTCTGCCCCCGGCAATTAAAACAATCGGCTGCCGGTAAGCCTCGAGCGCCTTTATGCTGGCGTCGGGGTTGGTGCCTTTGGAATCATTTACGTACTGCACCCCGTCAATTTCGGCCACCAATTCCAGGCGGTGGGGCACGCCGGGGAAGGTGCGCAGGGCTTCAGCCAAAGCCTGCTGCCCCACTCCCAGCGCGCGGGCGCAGGCCACCGCCGCCAGGGCGTTTTCCAGGTTGTGCGCGCCGGGTATCTTTAATTCCCGCGCGGGCAGGACACAAACGCGTTCCCCTTCGCCAACAACGGTGATCCAGCCGTCCTGGACGAACACTCCCTCCGGCAGCTCCTGCAGCCTGCTGAAATAGACCACTTTTCCCGGGCAGAGCGGGGCCAGGCTTCTTGTGCGCGGGTCGTCGCAGTTTAACACGGCGAAGTCCCGGGCGTCCTGATTGGCAAAAATGCGCGCCTTCGCCAGAATGTAATTTTCCATGTTCAGGTGGCGGTCCAGGTGGTCGGGTGTTATGTTCAGGATGGCCGCGACCCGGGGTCTGAATGCAACGGTCGTTTCCAGCTGGAAGCTGCTCACTTCCAGCACGATGACGTCGTACGGGCGCTCCACTTCCTCAATCCAGGGCTTCCCTATATTGCCCGCCACCAGGGTGCGCCGGCCCGCCATTTGAAAAATTTCCCCTACCAGGGCGGTGGTGGTGGTCTTGCCGTTCGTCCCGGTAATGGCCACCACGGGCGCCCGGGCGAAGCGGCAAGCCAGCTCCAGCTCCCCAACGACCGGAATTTTCAACTCCCCGGCGCGCTTCACCGGGGGAACGGTTAAAGGGACGCCGGGGCTGACCACGACCAGCGTGTATTTCCCCCGCTCGACGCCCGGATAGGCGCCCAGCGAAAGCTTTACCCGCCCGCCGGCGGATAAAAAAGTCAGGTCCTGACCTAGTTCCTCCGGGCTTTTCACGTCGGTGAGCTCCACTTTTGCCCCTTTGGCGGCCAAAAAGCGGCTCACGGCAACGCCGCTTTTTCCTGCGCCCACCACCAGCACGCTGCTGAAATCCACAAAAAGCTCCTTCCTTCCTGAATGTTTATAAATGGTAAAACCCCGCTAAGCCCAGGGCGGCAAAGAGAACTGTCGCCGCCCAAAAAGTGACCACCACCCTGTTTTCGCTCCAGTTGCACAGTTCAAAATGGTGGTGGAGCGGGCTCATTTTCAAGATGCGCCGTCCAAACAATTGAAAAGAGGCCACCTGCAGGATTACCGACAGCGTTTCCAGGACGAAGACTCCCCCGATGAGCAGCAAAAACAATTCACTCCTGGTAATTAACGCTGCGGTCCCCAGGGCGCTCCCCAGGGCCAGTGAACCGGTGTCGCCCATGAACACGCGGGCCGGATGGCGGTTGTAGAACAAAAAGCCCAGGCAGCCGCCGCTCACCGCCGCCAGCAGAACCGCCGCCCCGGATTTGTCCATCACAAAGGCAATGGGCAGGCAAGCCGCCGCCGCCAGCGCCGTTGTTCCGGCGGCCAGTCCGTCCAACCCGTCAGTTAAATTAACGGCATTGGCCATGCCCGTAACGAACAGCACGGCAAAAACGAAAAAGCCTGCTGCGCCTAATTCCCAGCTGAACCCCCCGGGGGCAACAAACCCGCTGTAAGGCAGGATCAGGTCGGTTCCGCGGCCCAGCACGGACACGCTCAGCGCCGCCGCCAAAAGGCTGAAGAGAATCTGTCCCAGCAGCTTTTCCCGCGCCCGCAGCCCCAGCGGTCTTTTCAGCACCACTTTAAGAAAGTCGTCCAAAAAACCGATGAAGCCAAAGGCCAGGGTCATCCCCAGCACCAGCATGCCCTCTAAAGAGTCGGCGGCAAACAAAAGCCCGGCCGCCGTTATCCCGGCCAGAAACATCACGCCGCCCATGGTGGGGGTGCCGCTTTTTTGCAGGTGCCGGCTGGGTCCGTCGTCCCTCACGCTCTGCCCGAATTTCAGCCTCCGAAGCAGCGGGATCACCAGCGGCCCCAGCGACACGGTCACTACAAGAGAGAGCAGAAAAGGTTTGAGCATCTGGAGAAAAAAGGCTTCCATAGATTTGCTACTCCATTGAAAAATTACACATCGTCTATAACTACCATTTTATGTTAGTCTTTTAATAATGCTTCGATAATTTTTTCCATGCGCACGCCCCGCGAACCTTTCACCAGCATTACGTCGCCGGGAGCCAGAAGCATCTTGAGAATAGCCGCCGCCTCTTCGTTTCCGGAACACTCCCAGATATTATCCGCCGGTAAACCCCTGTTCCTGGCGCCGGCCGCGATCTCGCGGGCCAGCTCGCCGACCGTCACCAGGCAATCGACACCAGTTGCCGGCACGGCCTCCCCCACCTGGTAATGGCCCGCCCCGGCCAGTTCACCCAGTTCCAGCATATTGCCCAAAACGGCAATTTTGCGCCGGGGCCCGGCCACCTGGGCCAGCACGTCCAGCGCGGCCCGCATGGACGAAGGGTTTGCGTTGTAGGCATCGTTGATTACCGTAACGCCTTTATGCTCGGTTATCTCAACCCGCATGCCGGACAGGGCAATGCGCTCCAGGCCTTTTTTCACCTGCTCGACGGATAGATCCAGCGCCCACCCCACCCCGGCGGCGGCCAGGGCGTTTAAAACGTTGTGCCGCCCCGGCAGGGGCAAGTGCACCTCAAAGCGCGCGCCGGGCAGCTCCACCTCAAAGCGCGTCGTCCGCCCTTCCGGGCGGATGTTTAACGCGCGTATATCTACTCCTTCCGCCAGGCCGAAAAAGTAAACTTTCCCCCGGCAGCGGGCAGCCTGCTCCCGGATATGCGGGCTGTGCGCGTTGAGCAGTGCAAAACCCGCGCGGTCGATGTGCTCGAGCAGCTCTCCCTTGGCCTGGGCGATCTTCTCCAGGGAGCCCAGGCGCTCAAAGTGGGCCTCGCCGATATTGGTAATCACGCCCGCCGTGGGCCGGGCGAGGCGGCATAAATAATCGATTTCCCCGGGGCCGCGCATGGCCATTTCCACCACCGCCGCCCGGTGGCGGCCGTCTAACTCCAGCAGGGTCAAAGGCAGGCCGATTTCGTTGTTCAGGTTGCCCGGCGTTTTTAAAGTGGGGAAGGCCGCGCTCAAAACGCCGGCAATCATATCTTTGGTGGTTGTTTTCCCGGAGCTGCCGGTAACGGCCACCACCGGAACGGCATAGTGCTCCCGGTTGTACCTGGCCAGCCGCTGCAGGGCCAGCAGCGGGTCATCCACCAGGAGCATGGGGATGTCCGCCGGGAGGCCGGCCACGAGGCGGCTTACCACCAGTCCGGCGGCCCCGGCGCCGGCGGCCCGGTCGAGAAAATCGTGGCCGTCGGCGCGCTCGCCGCGCAGGGCAAAAAACAACTGCCCGGGGACAAGCGTCCGGGTATCGATAGAGACCGTACTTACCCGCACGCTGCCGTCCCCCTGGACGATTCTAGCGCCGGTGGCCCTGGCTACCTCGGCGAGGGTCATGGTTTTCATGGCTAATCACCTGTTTGCCTTCTTTTAAAAGCCTCTCTTCCAGCGCTTTGCCCGCTTCCTCCCGGTCGTCGAAGGGGAACTTTTCGGTCCCCACGATCTGGTAGTCCTCGTGCCCCTTGCCGGCGATGATCACCACGTCGCCGGGGGAGGCTGTCTTTATGGCGTGGGCGATGGCCTGGCGGCGGTCGGGAAGTACAACGTACTCGTCCGGCCGGCGCACTCTTTTTGCCCCTTCCTCAATGTCGGCGATAATGCGCAGCGGGTCCTCCGTGCGCGGGTTGTCCGAAGTAATCACCGGCAGGTCGCTGCAGCGGGCGGCGATTTCTCCCATCAGCGGCCGCTTGGTGCGGTCGCGATCGCCGCCGCAGCCAAAAACGGTAATTAACCTGCCGCGGGTCAATTCCCGGGCAGTTTTTAAAATATTTTCCAGCCCGTCCGGCGTGTGCGCGTAATCGACTACAACGGTAAAATCCTGCCCCCGGTCGACCAGCTCAAAGCGCCCCGGCACGCCGGGCACCCCTTCCAGCGCCTTTGCCACCGCCGCCAGGGGCAGCCCGCGGGCCCCGCCCGCCGCCAGGGCGGCCAGGGAATTGTAAACGTTAAAGCAACCGGTGAGCTTTAAATTCACCGGAACCTCTCCCCAGGGCGTGCGCGCGCGGTAAGAAGCCCCCTTGCGGTGCACTTTTATCCCGGCGGCCACCACGTCGGCCTTTTGTTTTATTCCGTAGGTAATTACTTTGGCGCGGGCGGCGCGCCGCAGCTCCAATGCGGCGGGATCGTCATTGTTGATTACGGCATACTGCTCCGCCATCGTAAAGAGAATCTTTTTTGCCTCCAGGTAGTCATGCATATCCTGGTGAAAATCAAGATGGTCCTGCGTGATGTTGGTGAACACGGCCGTGTCAAAAGAGCATCCCGCCACGCGGTGAAGGGCCAGGGCGTGTGAACTTACCTCCATCACCACCGTGTCCACCCCTGCCAAGACCATCTCGGCCAAAAGCTTTTGCAGGTCCAGCGATTCGGGAGTGGTGTGCTGCACGGGCGCTTTACGCTCCCCGATCCAGTTGGCGATGGTGCCGATCAGCCCCACCCGCGAGCCGGCGGCCTGAAAAACGGCCCGCAAAAGGTAGGTGGTGGTGGTCTTGCCGTTAGTCCCGGTCACGCCCACGAGCCGGAGCCGGCGGCCGGGGTAGCCGTAAAAGCGGGCGGAAAGCAGAGCCAGCGCAAGGCGGGTGTTGGGCACCTGCACCAAGGCCGCCGGCGGGGGCGCGGCAACGGGCTTTTGCGTCACCAAAGCCGCCGCCCCCCTGGCGACGGCCTCGTCAATAAAGAGGTGCCCGTCGGTTTGAAAGCCCTCGATGGCGACAAAAACATACCCCTGCTCTACTCTTCGCGAATCGTAGGCAATTCCCCGCACAGGGACTTCCAGGTCGCCCTGTTTATATAAAACTGGCTGTTCGGCGATCAACTCACTGAATAACAAGGGCAAAAACTCCCTTCCTCGCCAATTAAACATCGTATCACCGGATTAAATACTTTGCAACAACCTTTATTTGCCAGGTGCAGTTCACAATTCTAACCTTATTATGGTATTATAGCCATAATGAGGCTATTTAAATCTTCGGTTAGCCAAGGCTTCGCCTGGTGCTGTTGCCGGCGCTGCGCAAGTCGTTCGCTTGTGACAACGCCACGCCTCAGCTAAAGCAAGCGGTTTCGCTGAAGATTTACAGCTGTGTCCTACGGCCTTTCCACAAAGTCGCCCCGGCGGGGCTCTCCCCAGGCGGGCGGGGCCTCGGGATCAGCGGGCGCGGGCGGCCCCTGGGAAGCCTGGCCGGGCGGCCGGAACCAGACCTTCACGGTGCTCCGGCGCGTGACTCTGTGCCCGGGAGGCGGGTCCTGTTCGGCGGCCAGGCCGGTTCCGCTCAATTCCAGGTGCAGGTCCAGTTTTTTGAGCAAATCTGCAACTTCAACAACGGTCAGGCCTTGGAGGTTGGGCACGGTTACCTCGCCGACGCCCCGGATCCGTGGGGGCTCCAGATTTAAGATCACGGCCGTACCGCTCCACACCTCCGCCCCGGGTCCGGGGGTTTGTCCGTAAACAATTCCGCCTTCTGGGCCTTCGCCCTGCGTCCGGTAGGTCAAACCCGCGCCAACGAGCCGGGAAATCGCCTCGTTGACAGGGTAATTGACGACGTTGGGCACCTTCACTTTAAATTTCGGCTCCTCGTAAACAAAGGGATCCTTCGGCTTTTCCAGGCCGGGCGTTTTGGGCGCCTTCAGATAATGCAGCGCATCGCGCACAACGGCCTGGAAAACGGGCGCGGCCACCTGCGAGCCGTAATAAATGCCTCCCTGCGGCTCGGCCACCATGACCAGCGCCGCCACGCGCGGGTCTTCAACCGGCGCATAGCCCACAAAAGAAGCCACATACCGCCCCGTCACATAACCGCCGCCTTCTCCCACCACCTGCGCCGTGCCTGTCTTACCCGCGACCCGGTACCCGTCAATGAAGGCGTTGCGGCCCGTCCCTTTGAGGATCACGTTTTCCAGCAGGCTGCCCACCTGGCGGGCCGCTTCCGGGGTGAGGACACGGCGCACCGGCTCGGGTTGAAACCGTTTCACCACGCTCCCGGAACTGTCCCGGATCTCCCTCACGATCTGGGGCCGCAAGAGGGTGCCCCCGTTGGCCACCGCCCCCACCGCCGTCAGCAGCTGAATGGGCGTAACGGCAATGGACTGGCCGATGGACATGGTGGCGATATTCAGGTTCGTGGCCTTTTTTTCCGGAATTAGAATGCCCGCGGCTTCACCGGGCAGGTCGATCCCCGTCACCTCGCCAAAACCAAAGGCCTTGACGTAATGATAAAATTTCTGCACCCCTAATCTTAAACCCACTTCCACAAAACCGGGGTTGCAGGAATGCATCACCACTTCCGCAAAGGTTTGACTGCCGTGCCCGCCGTCATACCAGCAGCGGATGTAACGGTCCGCCACTTTAATGTAACCCGGATCAAAAAAGGTGTCTTCTGGCTTTACCGCCCCTTCGGCCAGCCCGGCCGCCATGGTGATGATCTTAAAGGTGGAGCCAGGTTCGTAGTTGTACCAGATCGCCGGATTCCTGTCCCAGGTTTCCCTGGGGGCGTTCATCCAGTCGTTCGAGTTAAAGGTGGGCCGGCTGCCCATGGCCAGGATTTCCCCGGTGCGCGGGTCCATCAGGATAATCACCGCCAGTTTTGGCTGGTACCTGGCCACGATCTTATCCAATTCCCTCTCCACGAAATGCTGGATGGTTTCGTCAACGGTCAAATACAGGTGGCGCCCCTGGCGCGGAGAGATATACCGGTGGATCGGCTCGGGAATATCCTGCCCGGTGGCGTCCTGTTCAATAATGATGCGTCCGGGAACGCCTTTTAAGTCCTTCTCAAAAGTCTTTTCAATGCCCGTTAAGCCCTGGTTGTCAATGCCGGTAAACCCCAACAGGTGCGGGGCGAGCGTCTGAAAAGGATAATACCGGCGGTTTTCCTCCACGAAAAAAATGCCGGGCAGCTCTAAAGCCTTGATCTTTTGCGCGGTCTGGGCATCCAGCTTGCGGGCCAGCCACTCGAAACACGATTTCCGGGTCAGGATTTTCAAAAGGCGCTCTTCTTCCACGTCCAGGATTGAGGAGAGCCTTTTCGCAGTATTTTGGGGGTCCTTGACCAAAAGCGGGATGGTGTAAAGAGAATCGACGCTGGCGTTGGCAACCAGCTCTTTGCCGTTGCGGTCGTAGATGTTTCCCCGCCTGGCTTCTACGGGAATGTCGCGCGTCCGGATTTCCAAAGCTTTTTTTTGGAGCTCCTCGCCCCGCACAAACTGGATCCAGGCCACCCGGCCGGTTAAGGCGATTAATGCCAGGCTGGCGAAAATGAGCATGAAGGCCAGTCTTTTGCGGATAACGGTAAGCGTCAGCGGCAAAAAAAGGACCTCCCTCGTCTGTCGCCAGCCGTCCCTTCTTTAATTTCCGGCGCCTAACGTTTTCATTCTGACGTCTGACGACCGACGGCCGACGACCGATTTAGCCTGGCCCCGGGTCCCCCCGGCCTGCCACCAGACGCACCAAAGCCTGGATTATCCAGTTATTTTTTTCTTGTGCGGCGGCCACCGCTTCCGGCGGCGGTCCGGACCGCTCTTCTAAACGCGCGCCGCCGCCTGAATCCGCAGCCGGCAGGTCCACCTTCACCAGAATCATCTGGCTGGTATCCGGCTTGACCATGCCGAGCCTGGTGGTCGCTACCTTCTCCACCCTTTCTAGGGAAGAAAGCCGGGCAACGTTTTCCGTCAGGGCTTTTGTCTCGATATTTAAATCGTTGAGCTGTTTTTTTACCTGGTTGAGCTGGTACCCGGCGGCCAAAACCTGCGCGTAGAAGAAAACGACGAGTATTCCCGCGCAAAAAACGAGCAGCACCATACCGGTGAGAACCAGGCGTTCACGCCGGGGAAAATAATGAACCCTGGTTCTTTTGCGCGTCCGACGGCTTTTTTTGGGCAGGCTGGAATAATAAGGTTGTTCCTGTGCTACTACCAAAGTTATTCACCTTCTCCCGTCTTTAGAACTAAGCCACCAACCAAGTCAAGTTAAACCTGAGTTAATCCAACCTTCTCGGCAACGCGCAACCTGGCGCTGCGTGCGCGGGGGTTGCGCGCAATCTCCTCCGGCGAGGGTACCAGGGGGCGCCTGGTGATGATGCGCAGGCTGCCGCCCTGGCCGCAAACGCACGCGGGCAGACCGGGCGGGCACTTGCAACCAACGGCCATTTCTCGAAAAGTTTCTTTCACCAGGCGGTCTTCCAGAGAGTGAAAAGAAAGGACACATATTCGCCCCCCTAGTTTTAAAAAAGGAACTGCCTCTTTTAAGGATCTGGCCAAAGCGTCCAGCTCCCGGTTCACGGCAATGCGCAAAGCCTGAAAGCAGCGCCGCGCGGGGTGCGGGCCGCTCCTGCGGGCGCGCGCCGGGATGGCTTTTTTGATGATTTCCGCCAGCTGCCCGGTGGTTTCGATGTGGCGGCGCTCCCTTTCGGCCGCGATAAAGGTGGCGATGCGCTTTGCCCAACGCTCTTCCCCGTACCGCCAGAAAATATCCGCCAGCTCCTCCGCGGACAACTCGTTCACCAGGTCTTTTGCACTCACCGGGCCGGCCGGGTCCATCCGCATGTCCAGCGGGCCGTCCGCCTGATAACTGAAGCCGCGCTGCGGGTCGTCCAGCTGGAACGAGCTTACCCCCAGGTCGTAAAGCAAACCGTCTACCGCGCAGATGCGAAGGGTTTCTAAAACGCGGGGTAAATTGAGGAAATTTTCGTTCAACAGCATGGCCCGCGTGCCGTACTCGGCCAGGGAAGCGGCGGCCTGCCGCAGCGCAAAGGGATCTCTGTCCAGCCCGATGAGAACGCCGTCAGGAGCCGTTAACCTCAGGATTTCCCGGCCATGGCCGCCGCCGCCTACGGTGCAATCCACGTAAACACCGCCGGGCTTTAAGTTGAGCGCCTGCAATACCTCGTCGAGCATCACCGGCCGGTGGCCATACTGGCGAGTGTACTCCTGGTCTTCCAAAAGGCACCACCGCTGCAAACGTTTTTAAGAACATTATAATGGCAATAGCCCCATTAACCTCTAACCGTCAACCTTGATTAAGCCTTCTTTCGGCGCCCGCCGGCGATTTTCCCGGCCGGACTGAAAAATTAAATCCCCAGGTCAAAATCCACTATTTTTTCCGCGATCTGCTCCACCGAAGCCGCAGCTTCCTCGTTATATTTTTCCCACTGTTCCTTCGCCCAGATCTCCACCCTGCTGGAAACGCCGATAATGACCACCTCTTTATCCAGGGCCGCGTGTTTGCGCAGGTTGGCTGGAATCAAGATCCTGCCCTGCCTGTCCACCTCGCACTCGCAGGCACCGGCAAAAAAGAAACGAACAAAGGCCCGGACGTCAGACCTGGTAAAGGGCAAAGCACGCATTTTATTCTCCAGGCTTAGCCATTCCTGGGGGGGGTAGGCGAACAAACAACCGTCCAGGCCTTTGGTCAAAACAAACTTTTCTCCCAAGCCTTCCCGAAAGCGGGCGGGGATAAACAGCCTGCCTTTGCTGTCAATAGTATGTTGATATTCGCCCATAAACATGCTTTTTATCCCTCCCCCACTATTCACCACTTTACACCACTTTCATTTCTATGAAGAATGAAAAAATCCTCTTTTTTTGAAAAAAATTTTTAAAAGAAAAGGAAAGGGCCCCAAGAAAAGCCCTTAAAAGCCTGAGGAAGGAGCCTTTAAAAGCTGGCAGCGAGTTTGACAAACCGCCGCAGAAAAGGATTAACTTTTAAAGAATAAACGCATTATACGGAATACAGGAATACGAAAAAAAGAAAAACGGAAAACAGTGGAAAACCACGATACCGACCACAAAGCCTTAAAGCGGGGATTTGCGAAGATGAAGGAAGAAAAATGGCCGGTCAAGAACCTGCAGGAGTTCCGGGCCGCCCTGCAGGAGGGCGCTCCCCTGGCGCTTTCCATTTTTGCCTACGGCTTGGTTTTCGGCGTCCTGGCCCGACAGGCCGGGCTCACCTATGGGGAGACGGTGATCATGTCCGCCGCCGTATTTGCCGGGTCGGCGCAGTTTGTGGCGGTGGGCCTGATGGGCGCCGGGGCGGGTGCGGGGCAGATCGTCCTGGCCACCCTGCTTTTGAACCTGCGCCACCTGTTGATGGGGGCTTCGCTCGCCCCCTATCTCTCCGGAACCAGGCTGTGGAAACTGGCCCTTTTGGCCCACGGCTTAAACGACGAGTCTTACGCCCTCACCGCCAGCCGTTTCCGGCGCTGCGGAGGGAGCGCGGCCTATTTTCTCGGCGCGGGAGCAGTTACTTTTTTAGCCTGGCTGGGGAGTTCCGCCCTGGCCGCCGCCGTCGGCAACGCTTTCGGCGATCCCCGCTGGTACGGCCTGGATTTTGCCTTTCTAGGGGCCTTCATCGGCCTTTTAATTCCCCAGCTAAAAGATAAGGTAAGCTGGCTGGCCTTCGGTGCGGCGGCGGTGGCGGCCCTTTTGGCCGGCCAGGCGCTGCCCGGGAAATGGTATATTATCATTGCCGCCCTGGCGGCGGCAGCGGCAGGGGTGGTGGGAGAAGCACATGCGCACAGAAGTGCTGGGCATTATCGCGGGCATGGCGCTGGTAACCTACCTGACCAGGATTAGCTTTCTCGTCCTGGTGGGAAAAATCAACCTTCCAGGGTTTCTGCCCCGCGGTTTAAAGTTCATTCCCATCGGCATTCTTACGGCCTTCGTCGTTCCCGGCCTGCTGGTTCCCGAGGGCCACATGAGCCTGTCCTGGAGCAACCACTACCTGGTGGCCGGGCTGGTCTCCGCCCTGGCGGCGTCCCGGTGGAAAAACGTCTTCCTGGCCATGGGTAGCGGCATGGCCGCAATGGTGCTCTTGCGCCTGGCCGGCTGACGAAGGCGAAAAAGGAAGTAAAAGCAAGGGAAGCTGCACCGCTTATGCAGGCTGTAGACGGGAAACGGGTAATTTTCATCTTCAGGTAAGATTAGGCAACCTTATATTAACATTATCGCCTTAAGACTCATATTATGTAAATGGATGATGCGCCCGGGTGCATGCTCATGAAAATTCAATACGGAGGAGGAATCTTAAATGGCCATCGGCTGTCCCTTTCCCGGTAACGTAACCGGCATAGTTGCAGGAGCCCTGATCGCCGCTCTCGGTCTTATTACCTTCGCCATTCTCGTAAGTTTCGGTCTTTTCCCCATTCCTTGCTTTGTACTGGGCATCTTGAGTCTTATAGCATTTATTCTTGGTATCCTCATTGTTTTGTTCTAAAGCGACGCACAAAGCGCACCATTTATTTTCACCAGAGGATACAAGGCATGGTTATGGACACGCCTGAGATTTCATTCAGGCGTGTTTTATTTAGCCGCACCCTTTATAAATGTTCTCGCCGTTCCCGCCCGCTTTCGGCCTGCAACCGTGGACGCTGTCCCCAAACCCCTGGGATTTATCGCTTTAGTTTCTCCAAAGGGAATTTAAAAACAGAAGCTAGGTGACCATGACCACCCCACTCCGCCCTTTTATAGAAATCTGGCCGGCGCTCGGGTTGCTTCCCAGCATTGCCCTATCCTCCGGTCAGGAAAGAGCCGTTAGAATTTTTTGTTCTTCACCGGGTCCAGGGGATCATCTAAAAAACTTTCGAATTCGCTGGGTTCGATTTCAAACAAGGTTTTCGTCAGGATCTCGCGCAGGTTGTTGATCGCCTCCCGGTCATGAAACAAAAGAGTGACCGTGAAATTGCCGGGCCGGATGTGCACCGGGTATTCATTAAAGATGGTTTTTCCTTCCCACGACTGCAACCGGGTATTTTTGTTAATGTGGATGTTCATCAAGACACCTCCTATCTGTTAAATTAACCCAAGTTTCCGTCAAACTCAGCATAGTAGATCTGCTGACACGGCCCTAAATCTAACTTGCCGTTTGTTACGGGGACGATCACCTGGTGGTGAACGTTGCAAAGGCCTGTTTTCGCCCGGCCACAAAAACAGGTCTTGTTTGCAAGCTCCCCTCTACCTTTTCGCTGTCTTTTTCAAGCCCCGATTCGGCGATTTTGAACCTGCCCCTCACTCTGCCGGGCGGGCCGCGCCAGCCAGCACACCAGCGTACCGGCCAGGGAAAGGAGCGCCGCCACCAGGTAAGCGTCCTGCAATCCCGCCAAAAAAGCATCGGTCCGACCGGCTTGCCAATGGGCGGCCTGCCGGACGGCCAGCACCGCTCCGCCCAGGGCGATCCCCAACACCATGCCCACATTGCGGGTGGTGGCCAGCACTCCCCCGGCGATGCCCAGGCGGAATTTGGGCACCGCCCCCATCACGGCGCTATTGTTGGGGGATTGAAAGAACCCCGTGCCCAGGCCGAACACGCTTAAGCGCCAGGCCACGTCCGGCGGGGCGGCCTGCTGGTTTAAACCGGCCAGGGCCCAGGCGGCGAAGGTACAGAGCAACGACCCCAGAAAGGCTAGCCCCCGCTGACCGATTTTATCGGATAACGCTCCGGCCAGGGGGGCAACCACCAGCACCGTGAGGGGGAAGGCGGTCATGATCGCCCCCGCCCGGCCGGCGGAATAACCCATCACCCGCTGCAGGAAAAAGGGGGTTAAAAAGAGCGGGACTAAACCCCTACCTTATCACTTTTTTCAACGCCTGAAACGGTGCCGGTAGTCATGGAAAGAGCTTTCTGAGGACATACTTCAACGCACACCCCGCACCCCACACATTCCCCGCTGCGGTTAACCGCAGGGCCGCTGGTAATGTCTATAGACATGGAACAGTGCTGGTTGCATATGCCGCAACGTATGCAGAGGGTTTCGTCCTTGACCAAAGCAAACCTGCCAATACGCGAGATCAGGCCGATCAGCAGCCCCTGGGGACAGAAGTACTTGCACCAAATTCGGGTGCCCAGTTTCGGCATCAGGATTATGTTCACCGCTTGCATGAGCAGTGTTCTCAGGAGCAGGATCAGCAGAAAGATGGCTACCATTTTAAGATAAATCGACCACAATAACTGTTATATTATCTGTACTTCCTTTTTCGATGGCCCTTACCTGGATCAGTTCAGCCGCTTTTTGGGGGCAGGATACGTCTCTTGTTAAAGTCAGAACCTCTTCCGGTTCCAGCACGTCCCAAACGCCGTCACAGGCCAGTACGACGTAATCGTTCTCTTTGCCCAAAATTCCCTCTACTGCCCAGGGTTCGGCGGTAACGTACGGCTTAAGATGCGCATCTCCCAGTGCCCGGCTGATGGCCAGTTCTCCCTGCACCCGGGGAACGTCGGAGTAAATTACCCGGCCGCCGAGGGCCTCAATTCTGGCCCTTTCTTCGGGAAGATGGGGCTTGTGATCCAACGTTAAAACCCTCGCCCCTTGAGCAGTGCCGATGACGACGCGCACGTCCCCAACGTTTGCAGCCAAAAAAAAAAAATTCTCCCCGAATGTAGAAAGTGGCTGCGGCTGCGCCGCTGGCGATTCCTTTTTTAAGCAGGAGGGCATCCGTGTCCAGGTAAGCTTGCCGCAAAAGCTCCCGCCAGGAACGGCGCTGTTGAGCCGGCTTCTCTTCCTCCGTAGAAAACAGGGTGAGGAAATGCGGCGTTACATCATACAATCGCCACCCTGTCGGCAACCTCCACACCCAAACGCGAGGCCGCCGATCCGTTTTTTACGGAGATCTCCAGGGTTCTGCTGGAACCAGTGATCAAAAACAAAACCCCTTCCGGGGCAAGGGCATACGCCGGGCAAAAGGGTAATTCAGACCGGAAATAACTCTTTCCGCCCCGGGCGAGGCTCACCGCATACTTTCGGCGGTCGGGCAATGGGGGAATATTGGTGATTGCGTTGCCGAACCGGTCGATGGTGACTACTTCCCCTTCCCTTCCGTTTAAGTAAAACGCGAAGTTAACCTCGGGTACGACCGGCTTTCCCAGTTCGCGAAAAGGCAGGCCGGCAGCCAGCTTTGCCGCAGCGGGGGCAAAAACATCCCGGCCGTGGAAGGTGAGACTGGCCTCCGGCGGCACCGTAAGTTCGACCGTATCCACGATGCCCGCCCTGGCGGCGGCTGGGGAGAGAAGGCCGTTATCTGGACCAAGGAAATAATAGTCTTTTGTCTTAATCGCTAAGGCTTTTCGCCTTGTCCCTACTCCGGGGTCAACGACGGCAAGGAAGATGCTCCCGGGAGGAAAGTAAAGGTAATTAACCAAAAGGAACCAGGCTCCTTCGCGCACGTTCTGGGGGGCTACGTCGTGGGTCAAATCGATTATTTGGGCGTGGGGGCAGTGGGAAAGAATAACCCCCTTCATCGCCCCAACGTAGGAGCTCCAGCCAAAATCGGTCAGCAGAACAATGGGTTTTGTTTGCATAGCATTTATCTTCCCCTGTTACAAACCGGCGCCCACTCGCAACCCGAACAAAAAGCAGAAAACCATTCTTGGGGAGCAGAGCTTACTTTCTTTTTTATTTGGTCCCAGGTTACCTTTTCTCCTGCCGAAGCGCCAAGATAACGCAAAGCCAGGTGATCCAGTTTTGTTATTTCCGCCTCGGCATCATCTTTATGCCAGCAACGTTCTTTCCGCAGGTGCGGACAGGCCCGGCAGACGTCGTCGGCGCCGGCAACCACTTCGATTATTTCTCCCTTTTCCGCCCTGCCGGTGAGATCCTGAAGATTGCGGATGAACTCCTGGTTGTAGCCTTCTCCCTGGAAAAAATGCAGGCAAATCAGGTGGTGGCCTCTGAATTTTAACATTATTTAACGCGCTCCTTAAAACAGCAAATTTTAAATCCGGCGAATAGATCAGCCCGGCGCGTTTAATTTTTTAAAGCCGCGCGGGGAAGGTTTTACCAATCTCTTATCTGCCACTTGCATCCTTTGTTCTATTTTATTACTCTATTGGTGAAAAAACCAGTAGAAAGGAAAATAGCCGTGCCCGATTATTCTTTGCTCGACCAGCCAGGGTTTTTAAGGTTTCTCTTTTTTCCCCGCAAAGATTTTACCGCCTGTCCCCAAAATGCATTCGACCTTTTTGTCCCCGTTGAAAAAGACGTCTTCATCTCCTGCCGTTTTTATGCAGGCAAGAACACCTGGCCCTGGATCTTGTATTTCCACGGTAACGGGGAAGTGGTCAGCGATTATGATGATCTCGCGCCGTTTTACCATCAAAAAGAGCTTAACCTGGTGGTGGTGGACTACCGCGGCTACGGCGCCAGCGGGGGAACCCCGACTTTCGCTAACCTGATCAAAGATGCCCATTGTTTGTTGAAGGCGGTAAGGGAAGAACTAGCCAAAAAAGGTTTGCGGCAGGATTTGTGGGTGATGGGAAGGTCTCTAGGCAGCGTTTCCGCCCTGGAACTGGCTTATCATTACCCGGATAAAATAAAGGGGCTGATTATCGAAAGCGGTTTTGCC
>DYES01000041.1 GCA_020725585.1 Desulfovirgula sp. | reverse complement strand
TCAATCCTCACCCGGCCCGGAAGCCGGGTGCAACAGACCGCGATAAAACCTTTAATTAGTGTGGCTTTCAGAACCATTTTGCGCGGTTCAGATGGAATTTCATTTCTATAGAATTCACCTAAACCCCCTTCTCTGGCTGTAATCCCTTTTTTACTCATGCGTGGATCTGCCAGGTCTTATGAGGCCACTATAGATCCGCGCAACGGTTATTACAGAATAAGTGGTTCGTCAAAGTCAACGTACCTATCTCGACCATATACTCTCAAAGCCTCTTTTCTGCCACCGTGCAAAATATAAATACGCAAGCTATCTCTTTTTTCATCGATAACCTTCCGTAGTTTATGGACTAATTCTTCCAGTTGGGCAGGCGTTACCCGGCACTCGAACAAAGAATACTGCACCCTTTGGCCGAAGTTTTTGCAGATGGTGGCGACCTTCCGTAGCCGGACTTGGCCCTCCCTGGTTTCTAAATTAACATCGTAGGCTACGACAACATCCAACCGCCTCATCGGGCAACAAACGGCGGATATTCCGCCGCGTCTCCGCGCAAATGTCGCGCCAGGAGGCGAGCCTGTATATGGGAAAGCAGCCCGACGGGGACCCGCTGCCCCAGCAAGGGATGGGTAACCTCCTCCTGCTTTCTTTTCTGGTAGGTCTCAAGAAAAGTACGGCGAGCCTGGTCGGTTAGATGAACAGCTCCACCTGGGCGCTCGATAAAATCTTTTGTTGTAATCTGCCGGCGATTCAACAAGGTTAATACAAGCCGGTCTGCCAGCACGGCTCGGAACTCCTCCATCAGGTCCAGGGCCAAGGCAGGCCGGCCTGGGCGCAGAGCGTGGAGGTAGCCGATCTGGGGATCAAGACCGACCCCTTCACAGGCCGATACACAGTCATTGACCAGCAGGGCATAGGCAAAGGAGAGCAAAGCGTTCACCGGGTCCCGGGGCGGCCGCCTCGTTCTTACCTCAAAGCGCAGGACGGGATCGTCCACCAGGATGAGCGAACTTAACACCGAAAAGTATACAGCGGCGGCCCGGCCTTCGATTCCGCGCATTTCATCCAGGTCTTCCGACCTGTTCGCTTCCTTCAGGGCCGTTTCCAGTTCCCGGGCGGCCGGTTCAAGCCGGCAGGCTAGTTCCGGGTTATCGCGCATTCCCCGGAGCAGCACGTGGCGGGCATTTCTAATTTTGCCGGCCACGAAGCGGCGTGCCAGGGCCGTACGGCGGCACACATCTCCGTAGGCCTCGTGCTGGGCCCGCCGTAAAAGAACGTTGCCGGATACCGGTCCGGCGAGGCGGGCCCGGAACTGGCCACTCTGGTTAAACCAGACGATATTCCGGCCGTCCTCGGCAAAACGGTGAATCAAAAATGGGCTTAAGATTACGTTGCCAAAAACGGCCAGTCCGCTCAGGTGGTGCAGAGGCACCTGGAGCCGCTGAACCCGCTCTACTTCCACCTTTAGCGTATCGTGATCCAGATGTATATAAGCGCCCTGGGTTTGGACATACAGGGTATTTAGGAGTTGATGCATCACTTCCATTCACGCTCCAGCCAGGCAGGGAGATCCCGCAGAGCAAAAGGCATACAGGCGTCCACCAAGGAACATTCCCGGCAGCGTTCATCTGCCGCCGGCGGGGGCATGGTACCGGCTTGGAGCAGCCGCCGCACGTCCAGGACCACTCTTTCCACCTGCGAACGGAGTTCGGGCGTAAAGCGAACCTCCCGCCTCCGGCGTGATCCGTGATGGTACAGGGCTCCCCGGAGCACGGACTGCCCTAGCATTTCCTCAAGGCACAAGGCCTGGGCGCAGAGCTGCACCTCGTCGGCCCTCCTGGCCCGCCGGGGACCGGCCTTGTACTCGACCGGATAGGGGGTGCCGTCCGGCAGGAACTCGACCACATCCGCCCTGCCGATTAACCCCAGACGCTCCGACCAAAGGGGGACAGCCAGCTCAACTCGAACTCCTTCCGCAGTATAGTCGTGGGGCAGATCCACATTCTCGTGGACCCGCCGCCCCCGTAAAGTGAAGAGGTTTTCCTCCCAAACCTGTTCCAGGTGGATCAACGCGCACTGCCTGGGACAGTATACGTAGTGCTGCAGCGCACTGATGGGGATAGGTTCTTCCACGGTTAGACCAGCCGGGTGAGGGTAACACCCGGGGGCACGTTCCCCTCCTCCACCATAACCTCATAGTCATTGAAGCTGCGAGGCACGCTTACCCCTTCTTTCCGGCTCACCCGGACCAACTCGAAGAGCTTGTGCGCCGGAGCATTGCCCTTAGCATTCTCATGCGTGAAAACCCAGAGGCCGCGCACATGCATCTCACCCCTTGAAGCTGAGCGGTCGTACTCGAAAAGGTTTCCCAGGGCCTCCCAAAGGGCCTCGAGATCTTCCTGGCTCACCTCGGTCTGCTGGGCCAGGAAAGGGTTGTAGAAGCCGTGAGTCCGGTAAAGGCCGTAAGGTACAATCGGTTTCCGGCCCATCTCAGTGGTTCCAGTTGCCAACCGTTCCTGCGTTGTGCGAGCCTGACGGGTTATGGAGATATCCAAGGGAAAGATTGGATCCAGGGAGCGGGCAAAGGTGAGTTGCACTGGTCCTCTCACCTGCCCAGCATTCAAGCCCGTGGCAAGCACGGCCCCAAACATACGGATATCGAAGTACTTAGCACACAGCCGCTTTCGCGCTTCCTCCCGGGTTTCACGGGTGATAGCCTTGCCTTTGTAGCCCTTGGTTGCCTCCGCCAAGCGCTGGGCTAGTTGCTGAAGCTTTCTGGCAAGATCCTTCCGCTCTTCTTCCAGGCCCTCTGCGAGCAACCTGGCAATCTCCCTTTGCTTTAAAGCCTCGGCCGAGTAGATGAGTTGACCCCCGTCTACCAGAAAGCCCGCCTCTGCTTTGCGCTGTAGCCAGGCCAGAAGTTCCTCGTCTTCCTGTTCAGTCTCGTTAAGAGGTACCTGCAAGGGCTCTACTCCGGCCTCCTTGAAGGCCTCAAAAATAAGGGTATTCAGAGCTACCTCGCTTTTAATAAAAATATCCTTCTTGAGAACCAAGGCCACATAGTCCCGCACTTTGCGCTTCAAGGCCACATCGGTTATCAGGCCATGCATAGTCTCGGGGTCGATGCGGGGCAGGTTGCCTGCGTCAGGATCACCGTTAGGGTTACCGCTCTTAACGTCAAAGAGCAGTATGAATTCGTGCCGCCTATTGGGTTCTAGGTGTGCCTTTTCCACGCTCACTGTGCACCTCCTCAGCTTTTTCGGCGGAACTCCGCCCGCTGGTGGTAGTAGCCCAAGGCAAACTCAGCCTGAGCCTTAAGGTTTAGGATCGAGGGAAAACCTTGCTGGGCATCCAGGTAGGAGAGAATCTCTTCCAAAAACCCCTCGATCTCCCGGTAACCGCGTCCCTCCCTACGGATCTTGGGAAGATGGGACACCTTGGCCCGAGCAAGCAAGAGAGCGAGGTTCGCCGCAGGCGCTGCAGCTGTAGCTGCATAGAAACGGTCAGTCAGGGTGCTATTCAGGCTCCATCCAGAAGCGCGCTGTTGGGCTTCTTCCAGCACTGCAAGGAGCCTCCCACAAAGGTAAGCTGGTTCGTTGCGACCGGAATCCAGTCTTTCCATGCTCTTCGCCTCCTCCCTTCCATAGGTCAGGGCAAGTTTGAGCAGGGCCGCCAGGGGGTGGAGCGCCCGGGGGTTCTGTAGTACCCTGGGATTACGAAAGCGGCGCAACGCAACTCCCAGGAGTCCCTCACGCGGTCTTAGGCCCAAGTAGGCCGCACGCAGGAGGTCCTGGGTGAGGTTAGGATCACCGGCTTTCAGAGCATCCAGAAGGGCTGGGATGGGGAACACTTGCGGTTCCTCTCCCAGAGGGCCCACTATCCTCTGCCCCTCTAGAAAAGCCCTGAGATTCTCTTTAAGCCTACCCACAGAGGCTTCAAACCACTCCCGCACCACCAACCTCCCCTTATTGGCCGAAAGCACTGCCAGGTAAAAGTAGCTTTGATCAATGTTCAGAGCGCTTGTTCTTGCCGTCCAGGGAACGACCAGTAAAGAATCAAGCTGGGAAAGCTCTGTGGGTGGTCCCGTTTGCCCACCAGCATTGTCCAGCACTGAGCCCAGGAGAGTTTCGAGATCGTAGGTTTGGTCTTCGTAGGAAAGCTCCACCTTTCTGTCCAGCCAGAAAACCGCAAGCTGGTTTTCCAGACCGCTGGCCTCGGGGTTGCTTACTAAGGCACGACGGTGTCGTTCGGCGCGGATCAGGTAGTCGAGGGCATCCACCGCGTCGCTCCCACAGGCAAAGCAGGTTGGAGCGTTCTCGGTCTGGGTCTTGCCAAAAGAGGTGAAGGCGTCACGGTTAAACGAGCTCACCTGGCACTTCTGACCCAGAACAACCACTTCACGCGGCAAGATGCGGAGCACGGGTCCTTCTTTACCGCATATCGCACAATAAGCCCTATTTTTTGCCATCAGCTCCCGAGCGAGGTACTCTGCCCAAAAGGCCTGCACCGCCCCGTCCTCGGTGAGGTTCTTTCCCTCCACCCGGAACTGCACAAGATCCCTAGGCCCGACCCGCTCCCTAATCTGCTCTACATCGGATGATTTTAGAAAAGCAAGCAGTTGTGCCAGTTCCAGGAGCCCGGTCTCTCGATAGGCTTCCTCCAGGAGAGCCAGAAAGCCTTCATGCAGGAGCCTGGCTTCCTCATCCTTACCGGGCTCGGCCTTACCCAGGGCGTAGCGAGCATCGTCCGAGAGCAGGTAGGGCTTGAGGTTCTTCTTCGATGGGGTGCCGGAACGCTGCCGATCTGGTGTCAAGAAAGCGCGAACTTCTTTCTGCGTATACGGCCCCTCTAGATAGGGCCCGCCCTTCTCAAGGTTCACAATCCATTTAGGCACCTTCGGCTTGTACCCTGTGGGCGGTAACTCGCCTTCCCGCCGAAAACGCTCCGCGGCATCGACCAGGGCTCTAAGCATTTTCTCCCCCCTCCAACCGGTAAAGCTCCTGGTACTTCTCTGGCGGCACCTTAAGCCAGCCCTGTTCCAGCCGCGCCGGGAAGAAGAAGGCCTGGGTATAGCCCTGAACCCGCCGGGCGCCTTGCGGACCATGCCGCATGAACTCGAAATCTACCCGCTTCTTACTTGCCACGAAGGCGATGTCGAAGAGCATTATTCCCAAGTCTAGGTTTAAGGCCGGGTCGGGGCTCTCCCCATCGGCAGGCGCAAAAAAGGCCGCAAATTCCCTGGTGCCGAGATAGGGCCGGTGGTGGCACTGACCCCTCTCCACGCGGCGGTTAAACTGGTCGCGGTACTTGTAGACCGGATCGGTGGCCCAGGGCTGCAGGGACATTTCCGCCCGGATCAGGTAGGCCACGTTCTTAAGCACCAGGCTGCAACGCTGCTGGCGGGCATCCTCCACAAAGAATGGGCTGCTTCCCTGGCGCCGGTCTACCTCGTTGCGCAGAATTACCATTTCGCTCCCCATATTGAGGACGCCAATAGCTCTAATCTCATAACGGAACTCCGGTTTCCAGAAAATGGCCTCCAGCACCCCCCGTGCCGCCGAAGGGGTCATGACCGGGTAGCTCACCCTTTCCACCTTAAATTCCGGGCGGGTAAAGCATGCATAGTCCCCCCACACTTTAACCGTAACCACTCCGGTCCGCTCCACCTGAATACCTCCTTGTTTCAATCCTCATCCGGCATGTAAGCCGGGTGCAACAAGAGGTCATTGCGCAAAGCAAATGGCAATCGTTTTAATCCTTACCCGGAGAAAACCACCTCCTAGACAATCAGGTCGCCGGGGTCGTAAACGGGCCCCACCAGCCCCAGGCTCTCGTCGTATCCCCCGGTCCAGCGGTAGAATCCCTCCCCGAGGGGCTCCAGCAGGCCCTCTTTTTTGTTTCAATCCCATCCGGCCCGAAAGCCGGATGCAACGTTTTTCGCCTTTCCTTTTTTGCCTTCCCTTTTCGCCATTTATACAATTAAATCGCTTGGGTCGTACTCAGTTCCCACCGCTCCCATACGTTCATCGTACATTCCCCGCCAGCGGTAAAACCCTCTGGAGATAGGCTCAAGCCATCCCTCGCGGGATAACCTTGACACCTCGTAGCAAAAAAGGTTTATCAGATAAGGCTGCAATCTCTGCCAGGTCAGGCGGCAAGGCCGCTTTTTCCAGTCGTCGAGCGCATTTTCCGCTTCTTCGTATGGAACCAGGACCAGTACGGTCTCTTCTTCAATAAGACGATACAGGGAGGCAACCCCAGGATAATCTAAAGCCAAACGACGCTCCTGGATCTTTTTTTTGTCCAGGTCTATGTCCGCAAATAACTTTTGAAAATACTTCTGGTAGAGCGCCGGGTTGTGGAAACTTTCGGGGAACCGTTCTTTCAATAAGAGCCTGGCTTTTTCCAGTCCCACCTTATACGGTCCCCGGGGGGCCCTGCCCTTAGCCGGCTCAAACACCACCACCCGCCCCTCGGCCAACCGCCCCTCCCGGTTGCACCTCCCGGCCGCCTGAACCACCCGGTCCAGGGGCCCTACCGCCCGGTAAACCACCGGGAAGTCCAGATCTACCCCCGCCTCCACCACCTGTGTGCTGACCAGGCGCACCGGCATTCCTCTTTCGAGCCGCCGCGACACCTCAGCCAGTATTTTGCGCCGGTGGGCCCCGCAGAGCAATGTGGAGAGGTGAAACACGTCGGGCAGATCATCGCCCAGAGCTCCCAACAGCTCCAGGGCGTCTTTGCGGGAATTAAGCACCACCAGAACCTGCTGCAGAGCCCGCACCTCTTTTGCCAGGTCCTCCCAGGAAAGCAAACCTTCATAAAATTCGTAGCGCACCCTTTTCATTTCCTGGAAATGCTTCTCGTATTGCGGTACAATCTCACGGATCTCCAGGTCACCAAACTCCCGGAGGTAGGGCGTATCGTCAAAAGTTGGCTGGGTAGCAGTAGAAAGGACCAGGGTTACCCCGTAGTCCTCCACCAGTGCCCTCAAAACATCCAGGGTAGGCTTGAGAACTTCGGGAGGCAGGGCCTGCACTTCGTCCAGGAGGATGACGCTCCGGGCCAGGTTGTGCAGCTTGCGTGCCCGGGAAGGGTAGCTGGTAAAAAGGCTTTCAAAAAGCTGAACTGTGGTGGTAACTATCAGCGGAGCGTCCCAGTTTTCGGCCGCCAGGCGTAGCCGCAAAGCCAATGGGTCCTGTCCCTCGTCTTCGGGTACGGGCACCTGGCTGTGGTGCTCCAGGACGGCTTCATCCCCTAGTATTTTCCGGTAAACATCCGCCGTCTGCTCGATGATGCTTGTATAAGGGATAGCCACAATTACCCGGTGCTTGCCGTGCAACACGGCGTGCTTCAGGGCGAAGGCCAGGCCGCTCCTCGTTTTCCCGCCGCCGGTAGGCACGGTAAGGCGCCAGACGCCGGGCGGACCTTCGGCAGCCCGCAGGCAGGACTCGTAAACCTCGCGGCGGACCCGGTTTGTGGGAGTATCCACATCCCGGGTCGCAAGAAACGACTCCTGGTTTTTCACAAACCGGGTCCAGAGTTCGGGGATTTCCGGCCAGCCTCTTCTCACCTGTGCCGGCCCCGGAGCGAAGTGCGCCTCCGTGTCCAGGTAATCCGCGTCCACCAGGGCGGAAAAGATCATACGGATGAAAAATTCGCGGCGGGTGTCCCGGGCGGGGAGCAGACGAAGATGCGGCGGCTTGGGCAGCGTTTTAATCCTCACCCAGTGTAAAAACCGGGTGCAAAATATCGAGAGAGACTCAGAGTTCTTTTGCAAGAATTCCTCCAGATCCTGAGCAAGGAGGCCGGCAGCGGCAAGCCCGGAATGGTGGCCGCAGACGGGCAGGGCAATATCCTTCCAGCCCTCCGGGTCTTTTGCCCCTTTGCATAAAAGACAGTAAATCAGGGCGGCCCCCCACACGGCATGCGGCACGCGGGGATATTTTTCCCCCCGGTACTGCGCCTGCAGGTATTCTTGAAAGGAGGGATTGAACTTCCCCAGGTCATGAAAGAGGCCGGCCCAGGCAGCATGGGCCTCACCGCCGAAGGGCCGGGCGAAGGCAGACGCTTGCTCAGCTACTTTCTGCAGGTGAGAGGCCAGATCGTGCCAGTCCCCCTGCGCGTTTGGTGTGTGGGCATAATAATAACGGAACATATGAACATAATTCGAACCAATATAGGCTAACTCCTCCTTTTTTAGGTTAATTTTCTACAAAAGAACAAAAATGATCCTCCCCCTCCAGAATTATCGAACTGCACCCTCATGTGCAACCGCCGTAAGCTTTTTGAAATGGTCTGTTGTGTTTTGTCACCAATCTTCTTGCTGTACTTAATTGCAGCTATATAGTGTCACCGAAATTTCTCAACCCTCTTTTCAGCAAATTTTAGGGATAGTAGCGAAAGGGCTAATTTCGAGACCGGCAATTCTTGTCGCTGTTGAGCTGGAAAATAATGTCGCCAACGGTGATCAGTCCGGAATCCGGAGCGAAAAAATTTTTTCCTTGTTTCCAAAACAACAAAGAACTCTGACTTCCTCTTGACAATAAAAGAAACATGTAGCTATAATTATAGCAACAACAATTATAGCAAATATATTACAGCAAACATAATAGTGAGGTAATACGGAATGCAAAACATTAATTTTATCACCACACGGGAATTAAAGAATAAAACAAACGAAATTCTTCACGCCACTGAAAAAGGTAATCTTATTATAGTGACCCGTTACGGCAAGCCGGTTGCGACCATAAAACCTTTCCAGGAAAACGACTTAAAAGAGCAAAGCCGTAGTTCGCTTTATCAGGTAATTAGAAGTCAAATTGGACAAAAACACCCGCAATTACTTACCATGTCAAAAGAAGAATTACGGAAATTAAACGACGAAATATCCGGAAAAGTAAAGGGATTCTCTTCCTGGCAAGAAATGGACAGGGCAGCCAAAGGTGATTTTTATGGTTTTTCTCGATAGCAACATTTTTCTTTTAGACCGCTTTTTTCCCAGGGACAACAACCACGAGAGCAATAAACAGTTCCTAAAGACAATAAACAAAGCAGGGATAAGAGCAGCCCTGCCGTTTTATACACTTTTGGAAATCTGCGGGATCGCATCTTTTAACCTGTCTGTTGAGGAGCAGGAAAAATGGTTATATTCGTTTCCGGAAGTTTATGCCGTTGATATCCTTGACCCTTATGAACGCCCAGAGAGAGCGGCAGGCATCGTAGATTATTTTGGAGAATTAACAGCGTACATTACAAAGAAAATGACCGTTGGCGACGCTATCTTTTTAAGAGAAGCAGAAATGTACAAAGCCGCGGCCATTGTTACCTGGAACAAAAAACACTTTCTCGGGAAAACAGCCATCCCTATTTTTACACCTCAGGAATATGTTCATAAACAGTTTAGACTTTAATTCCCTGGTAATTTTTTGCAACTGAAATAACTCCTGCCTGATCCTGGCTTCTAAAATAATTGTTTCCGCCGTCATAACTCAATCCCTTCCCTCCAAAAGTCAACCCCGCGGGGCAACCCGGCAACGGCCAGGTCAATATCCGAATGCTCCCAAAAGATCTTGCCGCGGGCTAAAGAATAGGATCTTAACCATTGCTCATTCTGTAGACCTGGCCCTCCGCCAGGGCGACCAGCTCGCCATGTTCGTTTCTGACTTCCAGGCGGTAAAGGCCTGTCTTTCTGGTCAGGTGCTCCTCGCGGGCTACGGCGGTAAGGAGGGCGCCCACCGTGGTGGTTTTTAAGAAATGGATGCTCACGTTCAAGGCCACCGCCACCGGGCCGTGGCTATTGCTGGCGGCGGCAAAGGCGACGTCTGCCAGGCTGAAAATAGCACCGCCGTGGGTTACGCCCACGCCGTTGAGCAGCTCCGGCCTTACCTCCATGGTTGCCCGGGCGTAGCCGGGCCTCATTTCCAGCAGCTTGATCCCCAAAAACCGGGCCAGGGCGTCCTTTTTCAGGCGCGCTTCAGGACTGTCGAGCTCCTTCGGGCAACCTTTAGCCAGGTCTTTTTGGGCAGGGCATTCCGAAGACATCATAAAAACAACCTTTCTTAACGGGTCTGACAAGGGTTTGATTTTAAATTTTAAGAAAAAAGGGTCGTTGTTAATTTCTTATATGAACGAAGCAGCTGGATTAACAAAACATGATGGGGATGTCAAGATCCTTGAGCAGTTCTCTTTTCACGAACTCCCCGACAATTTCTCTTTCCCGCGCCGTGACCCGGTCGCGCCCGGGGATGACGTGAACCTTCACGTAGGTAAGACAAAAGGGAATGTCGTCTTTGGGCCTGTATTCGGCCAGGACCCGGTAACGGGTAGGCTCTTTCTGGACGTTGTACGGCCTTCCGGGAATAAAAAGAGACCAGACCACTTCCCCGTCCCGGATCTCGTAAACTCCCCAGTCATAAGTCCACCTCATCGGCGCGGCTCACGACCTTTCCGAAGAAATCCCTTAAAACAGCGGCACCAGGCTTAAGCGGCGCCCCTGAAAAATGGCCGCTTCCCGGTAGCCCGCCGCCAAAAGCAGCTTGCGCGCTTCTTCCCGGGCGTATCCCACCTGCGCGGGGGAGTGGGCGTCCGAGCCCGCCGTCGCCGGCACGCCGTGCTTCCGGCAGGCCTTCAAAAAATCCACGGCCGGGTAAATCTCGCCGGCGGGCGCCCTCAAGCCTGCCGTATTCACTTCCACGCAGACCCCGCACCCGGCTAAGACGCGGGCCGTCTGCTCGTACCAGGGGGCGGGGTTCGCCCTGGAGCGGTAGCCGAACTTTTTCACCAGGTCGGGGTGCGCCATGATGTCGAACAGCCCGGAGCGGGCGGCCTCCTGGAGCAGCGCAAAATACCTGTCGTAGACGTCATCAATGTCCCGGTGGGAATATCCTTCTACTTCGGCCGGGTGGTCGAACTCCCAGCCGTCGATGTAATGGATGGAACCGAGGACGTAGTCGAACGGGTAAGTGGAAAGCAGGCGGGCCAGAACCTCCTCCCCGCCGGGGATGTAGTCGGCTTCGATGCCCAGCCTGATTACAAGGTCAGGGTTTTCCTTTCGCAGTTTCTCCACTTCGGCCACGTATACCGGCAAATCCTCTTCCTTCATGGCCAGCGTGGGGTTGCGCTTTTCTGCGGGCAGCCAGTACATGGGAACGTGGTCGGCAAAACCGATTTCACTGATCCCGGCGGCACGGGCGGCTTCTACATATTCTGCCATCTTTCCCGCGGCGTGGCCGCAGCGCCAGGTGTGGAGATGGTAATCCGGCAGCGTCCAGCATTTCTTTTGCATCCCCGCCTGTTGCCTCCCGTTGTTCTGGATTAAAAACGTAACTTACGTCTTCAGCAGCCGCACCGGATTGCTTCGGACACCGCCCGGGTCAGGCGGTAAATGCGCCGGGCCAGCTCCGCGGGCAAAAGCCCCGTGCCGCAGGCGGGAGTAATCAACAGCTGCCTTCTTAAAAGCTCCCGCGGCAGGCCGCGCCGTTCCAGCTCCGCCCACAGCGAAAATAATTTCGCCAGCAGGCTGTCCTCGTTTTCTTCCCGGGCGCTCTCTGAAGTAGGTACAATCCCCCAGGCGAGCACGCCCCCCCGCTCTAAAAATGCCTTTGCCTCCCGCGCGTAGGGAAACAGGGATTCCCCAAAATTGTACGCGTCCAGGTTAACGATATCCAACTCGCTTTCTAAAAGCAGGGACCAGTCGATGGCGTCGCAGGAATGCACGCCGGCCAGGGCCCCCGCCTCGTGAATCGCCCGCACAATTTCCCCCAGGTCGGCGGTGATCATTTCCCTGGTTACCGTGATAAAACTGGACTGGCCGTAAACGTTAATGCCCGGGTCGTCAATGAAAACAATCGCCGGGCGGCCCAGCTTGCCCAGGGCCAACGCCTGCCAGCGGGCGTGCAGGGCCAGCGTTTTCACCAGCAGATCACGCAGCTGCCGGTGATAATAAGCCGGCCGCCCCCCTTCGTCTTTAAAGTGAAAGCCGACGGTCAGCGGTCCCGCCAGCTGGCCTTTACAATAAAGGGCGGTTTGCGCTCCCCGGCGCTCCACCTGTTCCGCAAAGGCGTAAAAACCGGCGGCTGCTTCCGGGGGGAAAGCAAATTCCTCCAGGGCCCGGCTGTCTCCCTCCGCAGCACCCAGGTAAAGTTCGTAAAAGACGGTCAGCCTGGCCGCCCACTCAGGGTGGGCGGTGTCAAAAAAAGCGCGATCGGCGCTGAGCGTCAAAACGCCCTTGTTCACCAAAGGGGTTAAAAACTGGTAGACAAGCCCCTCCTGAGCGCCCCGCTGCGGCAGCTGCGGCCAGTGCGGCACATCAGGCACGTTTTCCCAGATCAGTGCAAGCGCCTCTTCCGGTTCGGCAAACGGCAGGCTGCCGATTCCCGTAGCCAGCCCGGCGGGGCAAAAATCCATAGTCAATCAACCTCCGGCAAGCGCTTTTTAATAAGCATGAAAAATTTATGCTATTATACTCGATTTGCGCTTCTTTAGTAAAGTATGATTCATCTGCATTGTGCCCGAAGAAGGAGACGTGTAATCCTATTCAACTATCCTATTCAATTATATAGACAATCTCAATCGTGGCTCTCACTTCCACCTGACCGGGGCTAATCGGGACGGATCCTCCCGCTCCGGCCGCCTTTTCATAAAATATGGGCGGCGGGGAATCATCGTACCAGTTTCCGGTGGCCGACTTCACGCCGACAATTTTTTTGCCCAGGGCGGCGGCAATGACGTCTGCCTTTGTTCGGGCTTCCGTAATCGCCTGGCGCAGCGCCTCAATTTTTTGAGCCAGGCTGTTTTCGGCGCGAAACACCACGCTACGCACCTGGTTCGCCCCGTTTTTTACGGCTACGTCAATGATCTTGCCCACCAGAGCGGTGTCCCGCACAGTCACCCGGATTTCGTTGCGCGCTTCGTAACCGCTGATCTGCGGAGGCTTTTTCTCCTCGTAAACATGCTTAGGAAAAAGGCTGTAATTTAGAGTGACAACGTCTTCCTTGGCGATGCCGCTATTTTGCAAGGCTTCCATAACTTTTTTCGTCAGCCGGGCGTTTTCGGCCTGGGCACCTTCGGCTTCCGCCGCTTCAGTAATCACCGCAAAAGTAATATCGGCCACATCAGGCGCCGCCTTCACCACCCCGCTGCCCGTTACGGTGATCACGTTGGGCTCGGGAGCATTCTCGCCGGCAAAAGCGGCGGCAGTGAAAACGAGCAAGACCAATGCGGCTAAAGTTAAAATAAGAAAAGATTTTTTATACATCAAACCCCTCCCGTCCTTTTTCTTTTAGCCAACTTTAAAAAATCGGTTAAGTCCCCTACCCCCGGCTCCAATCCTCAACCCTCCGCTCTCTTTAGCCCAACCCTCCTTTTTCGCTGGCCGTTCTATCCTAAAAAGACGAAGGCAAAGGCAAAAATGTTCCGGAATGTTTTTGGTTCTAAAACAAAAAACGGCTCGAAAAAATAAAAAAACGTGGGCCTGATCAGGAGAACCCACGCAAAGCGTAAAAGGGTTTTAGGCTTATTAACTTTAAAACCTGCTCCTTCCCCCGGCAAACCCACGCAAGGCTTAAACCGGGAAGATTAGTCTACTTAAGGTTAATCTACTTTGACTCTGTTTTCTTTGAGGAAAAATTGCGGGATCAGATACAAGCCGCCCAGGCCAACCAGGGCATATACAATCCTGCTAAAAAGAGATGATTCTCTAAACGGCCCCGGCCCGAGCAGGGCAGTCCCATTGAAATAAGCCGACAAGTAGACTCCCAAATAGTATTATGGGGGAAAAAATAGCAATTTTTATACTTAACATTTTTTATTTAGCTGCCGGCTAGCCAATTCCTCCTCCGATCACCTTTTTTAGCGCCGGCAGCGCCTCTTTTGCCGCCTCTTCCCCCTGCTTTATGCAGTAAGGGATCTTCTTAAAATCCCAGGGAGCGACGTCTTTTAAAACCGGCTGCACCACCAGCCGGGCGTATTTTTTAAGTTTATCCTGCGTCACTGCCGATCCGATAATATCCAGGGACTGGCCCAACACCTGCGCAAGATTCCCGATGTCTTTATAAGGCTCGCCGTCGTAGCCCACGTCCACCCCCACCACCACGTCCGCGCCGAGCAAGGACAATACTTCTACGGGTACGTTTTCTTTCAAGCCGCCGTCCACCAGAAGGCGGATGCCGATTTTTTTCGGTTCAAAAACACCCGGAACGGCGCAGCTGGCCACCACCGCCTGGGCCACCGGCACGTTGCGAATAAAGACAATATCTTCCGGCGGTTCGGAAAAATAGACATCTTTGTCGGTAAAGACGATCCGCATTCCTGTGTTTAAATCCACCGCCAAAATCGCCAGGAAAGTCTTGAGATTGCTAAATGTGCACTTGTTCAAGAGGCGTTCCAGCCACCGCTCCATTTTTCTGCTCGCTGTAAGGCCCAGGGGGGTGCGGATAAAAATAGGAAAATTAAACAGGTCAAAGATTGTTTTGGTAATCATCGCTCCCAGATTAACTATTAAGGAACAGAAGTCGTAAATGGCAGAAGGTTTCAAATGGAGGGCAAGCTCTTCCAGCTGGGCAGGGGTCCAGCCCGCGCAGTAAAGGGCAGCCGTGATGCTGCCAGCGCTGGTCCCCGCCACCAGGTCCGGTCGCAAACCTTCCTCCTCGAACACTTTTAAAACGCCGATGTGCGCCGCGCCCCGCAAAAAACCGCCGCCGAGCGCAAGGCCCCAGGTTTTCCGAAAAGCCACTTTTCTCACCTGTATTCTTTCGTAATTCAAGGTTTCGCAAAAATAACGAGCGCCAAAAATCGCCAAAACAAAACCGGTACCGTGCCGCCTTTGGACGCCGCAAGTGCAGTCCTGGATTTATCCGGTCCTTTATTTAATTTAAATTATGTTCCCGAAAGCTTTCTTGGCAACAGGACTTTGGCCAAAACCAGCGTATAATTTAAGTTAAGCAAGAAGGGGGAGAAAAAGGATGCCTTACCTGCTAACCGAAGAGCAAAAAATGATGCGCGACATGGTCCGCAAGCTCTGTCAGAACGAAATCGCTCCCCGGGCGGCAGAGATCGACCGCACGCACGCCTTCCCGTGGGAAAACCTGAAGAGGCTGGCCGAACTGGGCTTGATGGGCGTTCCCATCCCCGAAGAATGGGGGGGTGCCGGGTGCGACTTTCTTTCCTACATCATCACCCTCGAGGAAATTTCCAAGGCCTGCGCCTCCACCGGCGTCATTCTGGCCGTGCACACTTCTTTAGGCTGCTTTTCTTTGCTTAATTTCGGCACGGAGGAGCAAAAAAAGAAGTACCTGGTTAAGCTGGCCAGCGGCCAGTGGCTGGCCGCCTACGCCTTAACCGAGCCTAACGCCGGTTCCAACCCGGCCAACTTAAGCACTTGGGCCCGCCTGGAAGGGAACCACTACGTGGTCAACGGCAGTAAACTTTTCATTACCAGCGGCGGCCAGGCCCACCTTTACGTCACCTTCGTCCGCACAGACCCCGGCAGCAGGGGCCACCAGGGAATCAGCTGCCTGCTCATCGAAAAGGACACTCCTGGCTTTTCCATCGGCCGGGTGGAGGAAAAAATGGGCATTCACGGGTCGGCCACGGCGGAACTGATCTTTGAGAACGCGCGGGTGCCCGCGGAAAATCTTTTGGGCACGGAAGGGGAAGGCTTTAAGGTGGCCATGAAACTCCTGGACGGGGGCCGGGTGGGGATCGGCGCCCAGGGAGTGGGCATTGCGCAGGCGGCGCTGGAGGCAGCCATTTCTTTCGCGAAGCAACGGATCCAGTTCGACCGGCCGATCGCCGAATTTCAGGCAATTCAGTTTATGCTCGCGGACATGGCCACCCGCGTGGAAGCGGCCAGGCTGCTGGTATACCGGGCGGCGCGCCTGCGCGACATGGGGCTGCCCTACACAAAAGAAGCCTCCATGGCGAAAATGTACGCCACGGACACGGCCATGCAGGTAACCACCGACGCCGTGCAGATCCTGGGCGGCTACGGCTACTGCAAGGAATACCCGGTGGAGCGCTACATGCGCGACGCCAAGATCACCCAGATTTACGAAGGCACCAACCAGATCCAGAGAATCGTCATCGCGAAACAAATCTTGCGATAGGAGATTGTCGCGAAAAACCTCCTGAGGAACAAAAGGGCGGCGTTCGTCCCTTCGGGAGCGGCGAAAGGATTCCCGCGCCGCGGGGGCATCCCCGGGCAATCCTCGGGGCAGGCTTAAAACAAGTCCTTTATCCCGGCAAACGCCCTTAGCCGGGATAAAGGACCCGTAAGCTTTTTAAGAAGTAATCCCCAGTTTTCTTTTTACGTCCTCACGCAGCTCTTTTTTCAAAATCTTCCCCACCGGGTTTCTAGGGATGGCCTCGGCGATCTCCAGCCTTTCCGGCAATTTGTAAACCGCCACGCCCTTCTCCTTCATAAAGGCGGTCAGCTCTTCCAAAGACGGCGGGTCTTCCTTTTGCCTGGGCACCACGTAAACGCAGGCTTTTTCGCCCATGATGGGGTCGGGCATGGCCACAGCGGCCACGTCCAGCACCTTCGGGTGGCCCTGCAGGATATTTTCTATTTCCTGGGCGCTAATGTTGAACCCGCCGCGAATGATAATGTCTTTGCAGCGCTCGAAGAAGCCGATAAAGTGCTCTTCCTTGATCTGGAAGAGATCCCCCGTGTAGAAGTACCCTTCTTCGTCAAACGCCTTGGCAGTCAAATCGGGCCTTTTGTAATAGCAGGGGATGACGTTGGGGCCGCGGTAGGCAAGCTCTCCGATCCCTCCAATCTCGGTGACGAGCTGCCTGGTTTCCGGATCGACGAGCTTCGTTTGAATCCCCTTCACCGACCATTCCCGGCGCGGGTCCCCCCAGTTGGGGAAGCGGTCCACCCTCCGCTCCAGCTCGGGGACGTCCAGGGGTCCCGAAACCAGCGCCGTTCCCTCGTTCTGTCCCCAAATGTTCACGATGTCGATATTCCAGCGGCGCTTAAATTCCTGCATCGACCACAGCGAAGGAGGGGCCGAACCGGTGGTGATCGTTCTGACCGCGCTTAAGTCAAACTCGCTGCTGCGCGGGTGCTTGGGGATCATGTTGAGCACCGCCGGCACCAGAATAGTGTAGTTGACCTTCTCCGTAATGAGCTGCCGCAGGCAGATTTCAGGATCAAAGGGGTGGTGCAAAACAAGCGTCCCGCCGTTAATCAACCAGGTAACGTAATTTACCCCCACCGCCGTCATGTTCACCAGCGGCGCGACGCACAGCTGGACATCGCCTTCCCTGATCCCGCTGGTTTTCGCGCACTGCCCGCTCTGGAAAAGCCAGTTGTTGTGGGACAGCGGGCAGCCCTTGGGCTCCGCCTCGGTCCCCGACGTCCAGCAAATGGAGAAAATATCGTTGGGGTCAATTTTTATTTCGTTTAATTTCTCTTTTGATCCCCGGCCTTTCGCCATCTCTCTTACTTCTTCCAGGGAAATTATCTGCTTTAGGTGCGGCAGGGCGGACTCCAGATCTTTGGCCATTTGAGCGTGCTTAAAGCCCCGGAATTCACCAACGGTGATAAACGCCTTGGCTTCCGTGAGCCTGGCAATATATTCAAATTCCCGTGCCCGCCACTGCACTGGCAGGGGAGAAATAATGCCCCCGGCCCGGCAAACGGCCAGGTAAAGCATGGCCAGCTCCCAGGTGTTCGGCATCTGGACGACGACCACGTCGTCCTTTTGAAGGCCCATTTCCACCAGTGCCGTGGCCACCGCATCCACGGCGCGGGCCAGTTCTGCGTAAGTGAGCCGCTCCGGCGGCAGGCCCACCAGCTGCTCTTTGTTCGGCGGGTCGACCAGGGCGACCCTCTCCGGGTTTTTCGCCGCGTGCTCAAAAAAACAATCGAGCAGGGTTTTTTCGCCCCAGTAACCTTTTTCCGTATACTCCCTGATCCTCTCGACAGACGCCAGGATCATACGTCATTCCCCCTTTGCAAACTAAACTTTTTCTATTTTTCTTGCTGTTATTTAACTTTGCTGTTATTTAAAAAGCTCTTTCAGTTCCCTCTTTAAAATCTTGCCGGCCGGGTTCTTCGGCAGCATCTCGGTGAATTTGACAATTTTGGGGCACTTGTACCCCGCCAGGTTTTTCCGGCAGTGCTCCAGGATCTCCTGCTCGGTGAGCTGTTTTCCCGGCACGGGCGCAATCACCGCCGTGACCACTTCTCCCCACTTCTCGTCGGGCAGGCCGATCACCGCCACTTCAAAAACGCCGGGGTAAGCAGCAATAACTTCTTCCACTTCCTTGGAGTAGACGTTCTCTCCGCCGGAAACAATCATGTCCTTTTTCCTGTCCACCAGGTAGATAAACCCTTCCTCGTCCTTCATCCCCAGATCGCCGGTGTAAAACCAGCCGCCCTTGATGGACTGCGCCGTCGCCTCCGCGTTTTTGTAGTAGCCCTTCATAAAATTGCCGCGATTGACAATTTCCCCTACCACGCCGGGGGGCACTTCTTCGCCCTGCTCGTTGAAAATTTTCACGTCGCAGATGGTCAGCGGCACGCCGACGGAAGCGGGCTTTCGGAGCGCGTCCTGCGGCCGCAAGATCGTGGTGCAGGGGGAGGCTTCCGTCATGCCGTAGGTGTCCCCCATAACTGCGTTAGGAAAGTGCGCCAAAACCTGCCTGCGCATTTCCGCCGGCATATACATGGCGCCGTTGACCACCAGGCGCACGCTGGAGGTGTCGTACTTGCCGATCTCCGGGTAGCTGATCACCATCCGCCACATCGTGGCCGGCCCCCAGGTGGCGGTGATTCTTTCCTCCTGAATCGCCTGCAGCATCTGCTGCGGACTGAGTTGCTTGTGAATGACCAGGGTTCCTCCCGCAAGGATGGCGGTAACCGTAAAACCGTTTAAGGAAGCGCTGTGGTATAAAGGGGGGATTACTTGAAAAATATCATCGTACTTCAAGCCGTAATCAATAAGCATCGCCATCCCGTTGAAAAGGCTGTTTTTGTGGGTCAGCACGCTCCCCTTGGGCAGGCCGGTAGTCCCGGCGGTGTAAAGGATGACGTTATCGTCGTAAAGGTTTACCTCCACCCCGGGTTCGGCGGGATCGCCCTTTTTGATCAGTTCCTCGTACTGGAGAACCCCCTCGCCCCCGTCGCCGTCGCAAATAAAAAGCTTCACGCCGGGGATTTCCGGCCGGATGGAGTTGAGGGTCTGGATAAACTCGGGGGCGTAGATAACGCACCCGGCGTCGGAATTATTGATCTGGTAGGCCAGCTCCCTGCCCACCAGCCGGAAGTTGAGCGGCACGCCCGCCGCTCCCGCCTTGGCCACGGCGTAATGCGTCTCCACAAACTGGCTGCAGTTAAAAAAGAGGTAAGCTACCTTGTCCCCTTTGCGCACGCCCAGGCCGATCAGGGCGTTGGCCAGCCTGTTCACCCGCTCGTTCAGTTCCCGGTAGGTAAGCCTGCTCCCGCCGTAATTAACCAGCGCAACCTTGTCCGGATATTTTCCGGCCGTAAGCGTAAGCGTATCGCCAATGCTGTCGATCATAAAAACCCTCCTCGCATTTTCAAAAAATTTAACTTTCCAGGGGCAAAAACGTCGCCCGGCGCTATTGGGCGGTCAGCTTCCCTTCCGCGTACATCTGCCGCAGCTGCTTCTTGTTGAATTTGCCCACGCTGGTCTTGGGGATGGCCTCCATAAAGATGACGTCGTCGGGAAGCCACCACTTGGCTACCTTATCGCGTAAAAAGTCGAGGATCTCCTCTTTGCTCACCTTTCCTTTGTAGGCATCCTTCAGTACAACGCAGGCCAGGGGCCTTTCCTGCCATTTCTCATGGGGGATACCGATGACTGTTGCCTCCGCCACGGCGGGGTGAGCCATAATGGTATTTTCCAGATCGACCGAGGAAATCCACTCGCCGCCGCTCTTCACCAGGTCTTTGGCCCGGTCCATGATCAAGATGTAGCCTTCCTCGTCCACGGTGACGATGTCCCCGGTATGCAGCCAGCCATCCTTAATGGCCTCTGCGCTGCGCTCCGGCTCTTTGTAGTACTCCCTGGCGATCCAGGGCCCCCGCAGGCACAGCTCACCCATGGTTTTTCCGTCCCAGGGAACTTCTCTGCCGCTGTCGTCCACCACCTTCATTTCCAGGCCGGGGGCGATCACCCCCTGCTTGGCCGCCAGCCTGTAATATTGATCCGCGGGCAAATCTTTGAGGTAAGACTTAATCCGGGTGAGGGTAACCAGCGGAGTGGTCTCCGTCATTCCGTAAGCGTGCTGTATGTGCAGGCCGTACTTCTCCTTGAAGGTTTTGATCATAATTTCGGGCGCCGCCGAACCGCCTACAATAAAGCAGCGCACGCTGCTCAAGTCATACTTGGCGCCGCTTTCCAGCACCTGCAAAAGGCCCATCCAGATCGTCGGCACGCCCAGGGAAACCGTTACGCGCTCCTGCTCAATCAATTCCAAAAGGCTTTTCGGATCGAGCCTCCTCCCGGGCAGCACGAGCTTGGACCCCACCCAGACGGCAACAAAGGGGGAACCCCAGGCGTTGGCGTGGAACATAGGAACGACCGGCATGACCACGTCTTCTTCGCGCAAGCCCATCATGTCCGCGCTGGCGCAGGCCATGCTGTGCAGGAAAAGCCCCCGGTGGGTGTAAACGACCCCCTTAGGGTTGCCGGTGGTGGCGGTGGTGTAGCACATGGCCGCTGGCGACCATTCGTCCAGGTCAGGGAAGTCGTAAGTCTCCGGCGCCCCCTTAAGGAGTTCTTCGTACGAATGGACGGACGGGAGCCTGGTGTCGGGGAGCTTATCCTCGTCGGTCATGATCACGTAATGACGAACCGTTTTCAGCTGGCCGCTGATCCCCTCCAGAAGAGGAAGGAGGTCTACATCAACAAAGATTACTTTATCTTCCGCGTGGTTAATGACGTAAATCAGCTGCTCGGGAAAGAGGCGCAGGTTTAACGTGTGCATGACGGCACCCGTGCAGGGGATGGCGAAGTAAAGCTCCAGGTGCCGGTGGTTATTCCAGGCCAGCGTGCCTACACGATCGCCGGGTCCTACGCCCAGTTCTTTTAAAACGTTGGCCAGCTGGCGCACCCTCTTTTGGTAGTCACCGTAGGTGTACCGGAAATCTTTTGTGTGCAGCCTGGAAAACACTTCTTTTTTCGCAAACAGGAGCCGGTTTCTTTCCAGAAGATTTTTTAAAGTTAAGGGATATTCCATCATTGCAAAAAACCCCCTATATTAATTTTTCCTGGTATTTTTTACAACAATTAAGCAAAATAATAATTAATAATTTAGAGAACGCCCGCTGAACATTTTTTTGCTTGTCTGACCCGAATCCTTCCCTCACCTCCCTGCCATCAGCCTTTCGGAAAGAACCTTTTTTGAGCCGGGCAAAAAGCATAAGATTTTGCATAATTTTTTTACAAAACTTTTCCTTGAGAAAATTTTTTAATAATTAACCGCAGCTCCGGTGCCCTGCCCGTAAGGCGGCCCCGGGCTGTTTTCTTCAAAACCCCAGCCTTTTGGCAATGATCATCTTCATGATCTCCGATGTGCCGGCATAGATGGTGTGCGCCCGCACGTCGCGGTAAAACCTGGCGATGGGGTATTCTTCCATGTAGCCGTACCCGCCGTGAAGCTGCAGGCAGTGGTAGGCCACCCGGTTTGCCATTTCCCCGATCCACCACTTCGCCATGGAAACCTTCGTCACGATATCCTTGCCGGCAATGTGGTCGGCGATCAGGCTGTTCAGAAACGTCCGCCCGATCTCCACCTCCGTAGCCATTTCGGCAATCTTAAAGGCGTTGTGCTGGAATTTGCCGATGGGCTTGCCGAAGGCTTCCCTGGTTTTGGCGTATTGTATGGCGTCGGCCAGCATGCGCTCGGCGCCGCACTGGGAGCCAATCACCGAGATCAACCTCTCCTGCTGGAGCTTTTCCATCAAGTAAAAGAAACCTGCCCCTTCTGCGCCTAACAGGTTGGCGGCCGGCACCCGGCAGTGGTCAAAAAACAATTCGGCGGTGTCCATGCTGTGCAGGCCCATTTTTTTCAGCTTCCGGCTCTTGATAAAGCCGGGGGTGCCGTCTTCCACAACAATCAGGCTGATCCCCTTGTACCTGGGCTCCGCTTTGGGATCGGTCTTGCAAATGACGATGACCAGATCGGCGGAAATCCCGTTGCTGATAAAAGTCTTCTGGCCGTTTAAAACGTAATGGTCTCCTTCTTTTACCGCGGTGGTTTTAATCGCCTGCAGGTCGGAGCCGGCGTTGGGCTCGGTCATGGCAATGGCCAGGACGATGTCGCCGCTGGCGCAGCCCGGCAGCCATTTCTCTTTTTGCTCCTCGGTCCCGTAGCTGGCGATATAAGGGGCGATGATGTCGCTGTGCAGGCCCACGGCGACGCTGGCGCCCGCCCAGGCCAGCTCTTCGTTGATAATTACCGAATACAAAAAGTCGGCTCCCGATCCCCCGTACTTCTCCTCCAGCCAGGGGCAGAGGTAGCCCTGTTCACCCAGCTTCTTCCAGATTTCCCGGGGCACCTCTCCTTTTTCTTCCCACTCGTCTATATATGGTCCTATCTCTTTTTCGACAAATTTTTTAAAAGCGCGCCGGAAGACTTCGTGCTCCTCGGTATATATGCCCACGTTTCCCCCTTCTTTCCTACATGTCAATTCCGCCGTCGACGTGCAAAATATGGCCCGTTACGTAATCGGAAAGCGGCGAGGCCAAAAAGAAGATACCCGCCGCCGCTTCTTCCGGAGTGCCCGGCCGGCGCAGCGGAATAAAGGCGAGCATTAAGTCCCGCATATTTTTCGGGATGCCGACGGCGATTTTATCGTCGAAAATTTTGATTCCTTTCTCTTTTTCCTCAGTCAGGCGGGTGGTGATGAAGCCGAAGGCCACGGCGTTGCAGTTGACGTTCAACGGCCCCCACTCCTGGGCGATGGTTTTGGTCAGGCCGCGCAGGGCCGCCTTGGCGGAAGCGTAATTGGCCTGGCCGGTATTCCCCCGCGTGCCGGCGATGGACATGACGTTGACTATTTTGCGCATGACGCGTTTTCCTTCGGCAATCTCTTTTTTCGCCGCTTCCCGGATGTAGGGGGCGGCGGCGCGTACGATGCGAAAAGGGGCGGTGACGTGCACGTCGATCATCGCGTGCCACTGTTCGTCGGTCATTTTGTGCAGCATGGCGTCCCAGGTGTAGCCGGCGTTGTTGACGATGATGTGCAGGCCGCCGAAAGAGTCGAGCGCGGCGCCGATGAGTTTTTCCGGGAAATCCGGTTTGGTTACGTCGCCTACGCAGCTTACCGCCCTGCCGCCGGCGGCGGTGATTTCCTCCACTGTTTCCCTGGCGGGGGCTTCGTCCAGGTCGCTGATTACCACCGCGGCGCCCTCGCGGGCCATCATCAGGGCGGCGGCCCTGCCGATGCCACGTCCGGAGCCCGTAATTACCGCCACTCTTCCGTCAAGCATTCCCATGTTCCAACTCCTCCTTATCTTCCTTAAATAACCTTACTCCTTCTTGGGCAAAACCGCCTCAAAGCTGCCCTTTACTTTTACTTCGCCCTTCTGGTCGGCGGCCTGCACTTCGCAAACGATCAGGCTTTCCGCCTCTTTCTTGTCAATGACCTTCCCCGTTACGGTGATGACATCCCCCGGCCTGGTCACCGCCGTAAAGCGCGCTTTGAGCTTTTTTAAGCAGCGGTTCGGAATCCAGGCCGTGACCGCCTGGGCGACAAAGGCCATGATCAGCATGCCGTGTGCAATAACGCCGCCAAAGCCGGCCAGCTTGGCAGTCGCGTCGACGGTGTGGAGGGGGTTAAAATCTCCCGAGGCCCCGGCGTATTTGACCAGCTGCACCTCCGTAACGGCTTCCTTCACCAGCCGGGGCATTTCATCGCCGATCTGAACATCTTCAAAATAAATGGTTTTGGCCAATTGCTTTCTCCCCCTTTACCCCCGCTCCACGATGGTGCTTCTGGCCAAAAGCACCCGCTCGCCGCGCTGGTTAAAATAGGTGGTTTCCAGAACAATGATTTTCATTGCCCCGGACCTACCCTCCCTGCTGAGCACCCGCGCTAATTTCGGGCGCGCGGTGATTTCGTCTCCCGGGTAAATTTCCGAAAAATACTCGTACTCCTGCTCGCCGTGCAAAACCTTAAAGGGGTTTAGTTCCAGCATTTGACAAAGCTGGACAAAATCCGATCCGCCCCACAAGTCGATGCAGATGCCGAAAGTAGGCGGCGCAATCACATCAGCGTATCCCTCTTTCGCGGCGTAATCCCTGTCCACATAAACAGGGTTGGGATCGCCGACGGCCTGCACGAACTCCCTTATCTTGCCGCGCTCGACAACAAAAGAGTAAGCCGGCATTTCCATTCCTTCTTTTTCTTTCAGGCTGCTCATCAACATCCCCTCTTTTTAGCGTTGGGCCCATCAACAGGCCCGTTTAAATTTTAACGCCTGACACTAGTTACCCAGAATCACAATGCTGCACACGCTCATCCCCGGAAAACCGCCCAGGTTGTGCGTTAAGCCCAGGCGGGGGTTTTTGATCTGCCGGGGGCCGGCCTTGCCCTGCAGCTGCTTGTAGACCTCGTAAATCATCCGCAGCCCGGAGGCGCCGATGGGGTGGCCGAAGCACTTTAAGCCGCCGTCGGACTGGCAGGGGATCTGGCCGCCCAGTTCGTAAAACCCGGCGTCGATGTCTTCTTTGGCCCGCCCCCGGGGCGAAATCTGCAAATCTTCGTAAGTGACCATTTCCGTAATAGAGAAGCAGTCGTGCACTTCAATTAAGCTCAGCTCTTCCCGCGGGTTTTTGATGCCCGCCTCCTGGTAGGCCCTGGCCGCGGCGCGGTAAGTGGTTTCCACGTGGGCGCCGTCCCAGCCGGTGTACATCAGCTCTTCCCCCGAACTGGCGGCGATCTGCAGGGCCTTGACGTAGACGGGGTCCGGGCGCAGCTTTTTGGCGATCTCCGGCCGCGTGATGATGGCCGCCGCCGCTCCGTCGCTCACCCCGCAGCAGTCAAAGAGCCCCAGAGGCCAGGCGATGATGGGGGCCTTCATGATCTGCTCCACGGTAACCTCCCGGCGCAGGTGGGCCTTCGGATTGAGCGCCCCGTTGCGGTGGCTTTTCGCGGAGATTTTCGCCAGGGTCAATTTTCCTTCTTGGGGGTCTAAGCCGTACTTGTCAAAGTACCGGGTGGCCATCATGGCAAACGCCCCCGGCGCCGTGACGTTGGGAAAGATCAGCCGCGGCTTTCCCCCCAGGGCAGAACCGAACTCCGGCAGTCCGCCGTAGCCGGTATCCTTCAATTTCTCTACACCCAAGGCCAAAACGATGTCGTAGGCCCCGGAAGCCACGGCGTAGCAGGCCCCCCGGAAGGCTTCGGAGCCGGTGGCGCAAAAGTTTTCCGTCCGGGTAACGGGGATAAAAGGGAGCTTTAAGGTCATGGCCAGCGGCAGAGCGCTCTTTCCCACGTTGATCTCTTCAAAGCAAGTCCCCAGCCAGGCCGCCTGAATGTCTTTCTTTTCAATTCCCGCATCCTCCAGAGCTTCCAGAAAAGCTTCCACCATCAAATCTTCGGCGCTTTTCTCCCACAACTCTCCGAATTGCGTGCAGCCCATGCCGACAATGGCTACTTTATCCTTAATTCCTTCCGCCATTTTTTACCGCTCCTCTCTTAAGGGTACCGCTTTCCAGAAGTAGCCGTAGACTCCCCTTGCTTCGTCGATATACTTGCGGCGAAAACTCATCCTTACCGGCATGCCTACTTTGAGCGCATCCTGCTCGCAGTCGGTAAGGTCGAACATGTAGCGGCCGCCCCCTTCAAAGTCCACGATCCCGTAAATGGCCGGCGGATTCAAAGAAGCGGCCAGGCGGTCCGCCGTGTAGGTGAACAGGCGCCCTTTTTTATCCGAAAAACGGTATTCCTCCATCTTGTCGACGGCCCCGCACCCGGGGTTGACGCAAATCCGCTGGGCGGGGAACTGGGGCGTGCCGCATTTTTGGCAGCGGACGCCGCAAAGACCCAGAACCGACTTGCGCTCGCGGAACAGCGTGGACAGCTGGGTGGGGGCGATCTCTTCGCCGCGGATGCCCACTTCCAGAGGAAGCATATTTTTAAAAACGGCGTATTTTTCGTAGCTGCCCAGGTCGTTTTTCTCGGCCAGGTGGCCCCGCACGCCCTTGCAATCCCAGCGCTTGAGAATTTCTTCAGTAACTTCGAAGTACAGCGCGTCGCAGCCGTTACCGTAGCTGACCGCCAGGATCTTGTCCCCCGGCCGGGCTTCTTCCAGGGCCGCCGCCAGCATCAGCAGAGCGTAGGCGGCCCCCGCGTCGCCCACCTCAGACATCAGGTTGTCCTGGATTTTTTCCGGGGAAAGCCCCAGCTTTTTGCCGATGGCGGCGTGCTCCCGGTTGTAGGGGCAGGTGTAAACAACCTTCGCAAAATCACTAATGTTCAGGCCGTACTTTTTCAACAGACCGGCAATGGCCTGGGGAATAAATTTTGTGTAGCCCGCGTCCCGCATCCACCGCTCTTCCCAGCTGCGGTCGAAAACGTCTTTTTGCGCGCGCCGGTGGTCGACAAAATCGTAAGCAAGAGAATAAAAACCCTTTAATTCCGCGATCACATTTTCCTCGCCGAGCAGAAAAGCCGCCGCCGCGTCGCCAAAGTAGTGCTCCTGGGCGCTCCCCATTTTGCCCAGGCGGGTGTCCGCAGCCGCCACCAGTACCTGTGCGGCGCCTTTCGCCAGAACCGCCTCGTAAGCGCTGAGCAGGGCGGTCGTGCCCGCCTTCACGGAATCGGTAAAATCGGCGGTGCGGATATCTTCGCGCAAATCAAGCGCCGCCGCGATTATCCCGGCGTTTTGCCTCTCTTTGTACGGCGCCGTGGTGGTGGCGAAATATAAAGCGTCGATTTTTTCCCGAGGGAAGCCGTTTAAGCAATCCACGCCCGCTTCCGTCGCCATCGTAATGCTGTCTTCGTCATAGCCGGCGACCGCCTTTTTTCCCGGGAGCAAAACAGCGGGATTAAACCATCCCATCGTCCACAAAATGGTCTGCCTGCTCAGGCGGTACCAGGGGATATAGGCGCCGAAAGACACGATACCGGCCATAGATCATCATTCGCTCCTTTCGGTTTCGATTTTTGTTTTCTGTCCGAAAATAGTGATTGCCGATATCTCTGTTTGCGGAAAAACTCTTTGCTGAGGAACTTTTTTTGCAAAAACTGTACCATCATAATAAAGCCGGTAAATTAAAGTTAAATTATTGAGGTAAATAAAAGATTAAATCCGCATTAAAAATATTCTTAAAATTTTAATCAGGGCTCAACCTGTCCTGAAAACGAGACAAAATGTTTACAAGATGTCTTGTAAACAGAACAGACTGTACACTTTTTAATCCATCAACCCGATTTTCTTTAACTTTACGTATAAACGGGAACGACTTATGCCGAGGATGCTGGCCGCTTTCGTTTTGCTGCCGCCGGCTGCCTCCAGGGCGGCCCGGATAATATCCTCCTCCGCCGCGCGCAGTTTTTGCCGGTAGGAAGGCATGGAGATTTCCAGTTCGGCGTTTTTGGGCTTCCCGGTGTAGTTGAGAAGGTAGGCGGGGAGGTCCTGGACTCCGATCGCTTTCCCCGTGGCGAAATTAACGGCCCGTTCGCAGACGTTTTCCAGCTCCCGGACGTTTCCCGGCCAGTGATAGTTTTGCAATACCTGCAGGGCGTCAGGGCTCACCCGCTCCACCCGGGTATTAAAAATTGCGCTGTATTTCTGCAAAAAATGGTAGACCAGGGGCAAAATGTCTTCCTTCCGGTCGCGCAAAGGGGGGATGAAGAGAGGGATGACGTTAAGCCGGTAAAAGAGATCTTCCCTGAATTTGCCTTTCTCCACCAATTCCTGAATATTTTTGTTGGTAGCCGCGATGACCCGCACGTCCACCCGGATGCTGCGCGTGCCTCCTACGCGCTCGAACTCCTTATCCTGCAGGACGCGCAACAGCTTGGCCTGCAGGGCGGGGCTCATGTCGCCGATTTCATCCAAAAAGATTGTCCCGCCGTCGGCCATTTCAAACTTTCCGGGCTTGCCCCCCTTGCGGGCGCCGGTGAAGGCCCCGGGGGCGTAGCCGAAAAACTCGGACTCCAGCAGGTTGTCGGGGATGGCGGCGCAGTTAATTTTCACAAAAGGCCCTTTCCGGCGGCTGCTGGCGGCGTGAATGGCCTGGGCGAAAAGCTCTTTCCCCGTGCCGCTTTCCCCCTGGAGCAAAACGGTGGAGTGCCCCCAGGCGGCCTTTAAAGCTTCTTTTTTCAGGTTGTTCATGCTGGCGCTGACGCTGATGATGTTTTCGAAAGTATAACGCACTCCGCCCACTTTATTTAACTGCTCCTTATAATAAGACAACTGGTTCTCCACCGCGTCTAAGCGCCGGGCGAGCTCCCTTACTTCCTCCAGCTTCCGGAACATGATCTTGCCCACCGCGCCGGTAACGACACCGTTTTTAACAATGGGCAAATGGGAGACCAGAAAGCGGTTTTCCCTGATCGTCTGCAGGTCGGCGTATTCCGGGATGCCCGTCTGGGCTACGATATGCAGCCGGCTGTTCTCCATTATTTCCGTAATGTGCCGGCCGATTACCTCCGGCGGGCTGACCTTTAAAAATTCGGCGAGTGCTTTATTGATCAGAGTCACCCGCCCTTCCTGATCAACGACCACTATTCCGTCGTAGGCAATTTCCAGAACCGTATCCAAAGTGTTGTGCAGCTGGACGACCGTTTCCAGTTCCGCGGCCAAATGCTCCCATTCCGTTAAATCCTGCAAAATGGCAACGGCCCCCACCACTTCTTCGCCGCAGATGATGGGCGTACAGTTTACCACCACGGCCCGTCCGCCTAACATATATTTTTTGCCGATTTCTATTCTTCCGGTGCTGATTACTTCTTTCAAGCGCAGCTCCGGAAAAACTTCCGGCAGGGGCCTGCCCAAAACTTCCTCTTCCTTTACTCCCAGCATCTTCTGGGCAGCGGGGTTGAGCAGGACCACCTGTTCCTGGAAGTCCACCAGCACAAGCCCGTTGTGCATTGCCCGGTAGACGGCCTGCAGCCGGGCGTTGAGCAAATCCGCCTGCTTGAAAAGCGCCATAATCATGTCCACCTTGGTAAAAACCCCGAGAATGCGCTTTTGCCCGTCAACAACAACGCCCATCCCTACCGGGCTTTTCTTTACTATTTCGGCCACTTCCCGGTACGGAACGTCCGGGGATGCCGTCACCACCTGGCGCGTGAAAAAATAGTCGACGGCCTGCTCTAGATCATGCCCACTTAGCAGGCTATCGAAAAGATTAAAACGCGTAAAAATGCCCAAAAGCCTTCCTTCCTGATCGGCCACCGGCAGGCTGGTCAGCCTGGTGGCGCGAAACAATTCCACCGCCCGGCGCAAAGTGTCGCCGGGGTGCAAAAAGGGCACGCCAGTGGTCATCATGTCCTTCATTTGCATAAAAATTCCCTCTTGACCGGTCTAAGAAGTAGTCTTCTTTAAGTCATAATATTTGTATAGTTCCGCAAAAAAACTTTTATTCCTGCTCCCTGTTCTTCCCGGCGGGATTATCTTTTTCGCTCATTTTTTTGGTGCCACCGGCGGTGGAATGTGTTAAAATGACGAGAAGAAAAGAGCAAAGAAGGGTTTGGTAAACGTGGGCAGCGGCCTTTTTCCGATGGCCGTCACCGTGGCCGGCGCCGTATACGTTTATTATCTGCTGAGCGTGAAAATGGGCTTCTCCGAGACTGCCGCCATGGTTTCGGGCGTGCTTACGGCAATCATTTTGGCGGCATTTTTCACCAGGCTAAAAGGGGGCAAAGGCAAAAAAAACTAATTTTCATGAAACAACTGTCCTCTCAAAACATAAATTCTCGCCAGCAAAAGACATTTTTTCACATTCGTTAGAAAAAAATGTTGACAGCTGATATATGGTCAGGTTATAATAACAAGTGTCTTTTTTATAAACAGCGATGGGGCTCGCTTACCGCCTTTTTAGGCTAATAGCTCCTACCAGGTTAACCTTTTTTAAGGTCCGGGTAGGAGCTTTTTATGTTCTTTAGAAAAATCTAAGGGAGGGGAGCAGATTGGACACCTGGCTGGTGGCAGCCACTTGGGTGGGTCTGGCTTTGGCCGCATCTCTGGTTTCTGTGCACCTGGGGATTTCGGTGGCGATGGTAGAAATTATGATGGGGGTGCTCGGGGGCAATTTTTTGGGCTTGGAAATTACTCCCTGGGCGAATTTTTTGGCCGCGCTAGGGGCTGTTGTCCTGACCTTTCTGGCCGGTGCGGAAGTCGATCCGGAAGTATTAAAAACAAAATTTAAAGAAAGTGTTTCCATCGGGTTTGCTTCTTTTTTCTTTCCGTTTTTAGCCGCCTGGGCTTACGCGTATTACGTGGCGGGTTGGACGATGCAGGCGGCTCAGATTGCCGGCATCGCCTTATCCACTACCTCCGTAGCGATAGTTTATGCCGTGATGGTAGAAACCCGTCTTAATGAAACTGAGTTAGGAAGAATTATCCTGGCCGCCTGCTTTATTACCGATTTAGGCACGGTAGTGGCTTTAGGAATTTTATTTGCCAACTACGATTCCTGGCTCCTTATTTTTCTCGTCGCGACGGTGCTTGCCATGGGCATACTCTGGAAAATTACTCCCTCGTTCCAGAAAACCTATGGCAACCGGGTGAGCCAAATTGAAGTCAAATACGTTCTCTTCGTCCTCTTGCTTCTGGGGTGGTTGGCCGTCAAAGCCGGGAGTGAGGCGGTTTTGCCCGCCTACCTTATTGGTTTGGCGCTGGCCAACTTTTTCATGGCGGAGAAGGAGCTGCTCTACCGCATTCGCGCGGCGGCTTTCGCTTTCCTTACTCCTTTTTATTTTCTAAAGGCTGGCCTTTATGTTTCTCTTCCCGCGGTAGGAACAGGACTGGGTTTAATCACCATTCTGCTGCTGGTCAAGGTGGCCGCCAAGTTTGCGGGTGTGTGGCCGTTGACGCGATTTTTCCGGTATTCGCCCCGGAACGGAATGTATACTACCTTATTGATGTCTACGGGACTGACTTTCGGAACTATTTCTTCTCTTTACGGTTTAAGTCGCAGCTTGATTGATCAGCACCAGTATACCGTGCTCGTTACGGTGGTAATTGCCAGCGGGGTTATCCCAACGATTGTTGCCCAGGCTTTCTTCCGCCCGCAAATAAAACCCGCCGTGCAGAAAGAAAAGGCTTTTCGTGCCCGGACGCACCATCTTAAGCCGGAGATCCCACCCGGAAAACCAAATTCCTAAAACCTTAAACATTGATATTTCGCATTGAAGAGGTGAGAAGATATGTACAAAAAGATTTTAGTAGCCTACGACGGTTCTCCCGACGCGGAGAAGGCGCTTGCGGCGGGGATTGCCCTGGCCAGGTGCAGCGGCGCCGAACTGCACGCCGCTACCGCGGTTCACCTGCCCGATTATGCCGCGACCGTTTCCGAAGTGGACGAGATGATTTCGCGGGCACAGGCTTTCTACGGAAAAAACCTGGCGAAAGCGGCGGAACGCGCCGCCCGGGAGAATGTGGAACTAAAGACCCACCTTCTTTTTGGTCACGCGGGAGAAAGCATTGTCCGCTTTGCCCGGGAGGAAAGCTTTGACCTGATCGTGGTGGGACCGCATGGGTTAAGCCCGGTCCGGCGGCTGTTGATGGGCAGCGTTTCGCAGTACATTGTCCGTCACGCTCATTGCTCTGTGCTGGTGGAGAAAGGTGATTTAACCGCCCGTTAGCGCAAAAAGCGTATTTTTTATTTGCTGCAACCGCCGGTACCGCTCTTCCCAGCTGCGCAGGGCAGCCTCTTTTTCCGCGGCCCCGGCCCTTTGCTGCTCTGCCGCCTTTTTGAGCGCCGTTTGCAGGCCCCGGGCAACGGCGTCGGCCCGCAGGCGCAGCTCGCCAGCCACGTCCCGGACCTCTTCTTTGAGCCCCTCCGCCAGGTTTTCGCGCACCCGCCCGCAATTTCGCGCAAACAGTTCCAGCAGCATTTTTTTGGACCTGTTCAACAAATACCGCCGGAACAGACCGCCTGGCAATATGCCCATTGCCGGCAAATCCTCCAGGGGCGGGACAAAAGTGGGATGATCGGCAAAATGGAAGTAAAAGCTTCTTTTTCCCACGATGTATTCTTTGGAAATGGTTTTTTCCACGGCCACCTCGAATATATCTGCCGATATGTCCATTAACTGGTCAACGATGCTTTCGATGCGGCTAAAGAAGCGTGCGGCCACCGCTTTAAATTTTTCTTGCAGGATTTCCCGCTCGGCAATCCTTTTTGGCTCGATGGTTGAACGCACGATCGCCTGCATCTGCTCCTTAAGCAGGAGCGCGAAATCCCTGGGCGAACCGGCCTTTAGATTCCCCGCAAATTCCTCCAGTTGCCGGACGATGCGATCCTCATTTTGCGTGCGGAAAGCAGCCATATCTTCTTCCACTTCTTTTCTTAAACGGTCAACCTCCCGGTATAGTAAAAAGATACTGTCTTCCCGTTCCTGTTCCAGCCGCGCCAGTTCGGCGTTAAACCGGGCGATCTTGTCCTGGAGGCCCTGTTCGGTTTCTTCCCTGGCCCGGCGCCAGAGCTTAAGCTCCAACTCCAATTCGCTTAAGACGCGTAAAGTTCGGGCAGCTGCGATTTCCCGAATTAATTTACCTTTACTGTTTTCTACAAAATCGCTTAATCGTTCTTCCAGATCCAGGATGCCGCTGGCCAGGAGCTTTTGCCGGTCTCTTTTCAGTTTTCCTTCCAAGGCCAGTCTGGCGGAAACGGGCAGGAGAAATAAATCCTGTCTTTCAAAAATGTTTCCCAGCGCGTTTTGCGAAAACTCCAGGACTTCTTGAACGTCGCGGCGCGTGGCGAGGTCTGCTTTGTTCAATACGAAGAAGAGTTTGCGCACGTGTTCCCGGATGTCTTTAAGGTAGTTTATTTCCGTTTTACTGAGCGGCGCATCGACAGAAAGAATAAAGATGCCCGCGTCGGCCCGGGGCAGGTAAGCGTAGGCGGCGCCCGTATTGTGTTCGTACAACGACCCCACGCCGGGCGTATCTACTAAAATTACTCCCTGCTGCAAAAAAGGGTTCGGGTAACCGACCAAGACTTCCCGGACAAATTTCTGGTTGGCGGGATTCTCTTTTTCGGTCACATATTTCGTGATTTCGTCAAGCTCTATGTCCAGAGTTTGGCCGTTCAAAAAAACAACCTGCGCGCCCCGGCGTTCCCGGTAATGGATAATCGTCGGGATGGCCGTTAAAGGGATAATGTGTTCCCGGTCACTTTAATCTGGATTAAAAATCCCTGTCCAGTCAAAATATTTTAGACTGACAGGGATTCAGCTATTTTCGGAGAAATAAAAAGGGGGAAATTACCACAGTTGCAGTTTGGCAGGTTCTAAATACAAAAGCTCTCTCGAGTTTTTGAATACCGAAACATCGAGAGAGCAACTCCCAAAAGCATGAATAAAATAACATATTACTGCCCGGTTTGCAACTCCTGGGTGAATAAAAATTTTCCGGAAATCGTTGAAGAAATC
>DYES01000040.1 GCA_020725585.1 Desulfovirgula sp. | reverse complement strand
CTGGTGGCGGAAAACGTGGCGGCCCAGATTGAAAAGCGGGTGGCTTTTCGCCGGGCCATGAAACAGGTCGTTTCCCGGGCCATGAAAATGGGCGCCAAGGGGATTAAGGTGGCCTGCAGCGGCCGGCTGGCGGGCGCGGAAATTGCCCGCACGGAGTGGTACAGCGAAGGTAAGGTTCCCCTGCATACCCTGCGGGCGGATATTGATTACGGTTTTTGCGAAGCGAAAACAACCTACGGCAGAATCGGTGTGAAAGTCTGGATTTACAAGGGGGACGTTCTGCCTCAAAAAAGCAGGGCTGCCGCTGCCGGCCAGGGAGGTTCGTAAGCGATGTTAATGCCGAAACGAGTCAAATACCGTAAGCAGCATCGTCCCGGAACGAAAGGAAAGGCCAAAGGGGGGACGGAAGTCCAATTCGGCCAGTACGGCCTGCAGGCCCTGGAGGCCGGCTGGATCACCAGCCGCCAGATCGAAGCCGCCCGGATTGCTTTGACCCGGCACATCAAGCGCGGAGGGAAAGTATGGATCAGGATCTTTCCCGATCATCCGATCACCCAAAAGCCCGCCGAAACGCGGATGGGCAGCGGTAAAGGAGCTCCCGAGTACTGGGTGGCGGTAGTAAAGCCGGGGCGGATCATGTTTGAAGTAGACGGGGTAAGCGAAGAAGTGGCCAGAGAAGCCATGCGCCTGGCGTCCCACAAGCTGCCCGTGAAAACCAGGTTTGTCAAATGCGAGCAGGTAAAACCGGAAGACGGAAAACGCGAAGAAGGAAGTGAGGCCAGTGAAGGCTAGGACTTTGCGGGAATTATCCGACGAGGAATTGGCCAAAAAGCTCGAGGAATCGAAGGATGAGCTTTTCCGGCTAAGGTTTCAGCTGGCCACCAACCAGCTTGACAACCCCATGCGCATAAAAGAGGTGCGCAAGAATATCGCCCGTTTAAAAACTGTCATTCGGGAGCGGGAGTTGGGGATCAACCGGGCGATTTAGGTATACGGAAAGGAGTAGGGCAATCGTGGCACAGCGCAACATGCGGAAAGTAAGGGTGGGTCGCGTGGTCAGCGACAAAATGGATAAAACGGTCGTCGTGGCCGTGGAGTCGCTGGTTCGGCACCCTTTTTACCAGCGCACGGTCCGGCGCACGCGCAAATTCAAAGCCCACGACGAGAATAACGCCTGCCGCGTCGGCGATCGCGTGCGCATCATGGAAACGCGCCCGCTGTCCAAAGATAAAAGGTGGCGCGTAGTGGAAATCATCGAGCGCTCCAAGGAGCTTGAATAGAAGTTTGACATCTGGAGAACGTCTTTTTCGACGGGGGTGATGAAAATTGATTCAGGTGCAAAGCATCTTGAATGTGGCGGATAATACGGGCGCGCGCCGGATTATGTGCATCCGTGTCCTGGGCGGCTCCAAAAGGCGGTACGCCAGCCTGGGCGATGAAATTGTGGCCTCCGTTAAAGAAGCGACGCCCGGTGGAGTGGTCAAAAAGGGCGACGTGGTGAGAGCCGTGGTGGTGCGCACCAAAAAGGAAGTGCGCCGGGTCGATGGTTCGTATATAAAGTTTGATGAAAACGCGGCCGTGATTATCAAAGACGATAAAAGTCCGCGGGGTACGCGCATCTTTGGCCCGGTAGCCAGGGAGCTGCGGGAGCGGGACTTTATGAAAATTATTTCCCTGGCTCCGGAAGTGCTGTAGGAAGGAAGGTGTTATGCGTATGCCGAAAGTGCATGTCCGTAAGGGCGACACGGTGCTGGTAATTTCCGGTAAAGACGCCGGCAAACGGGGGAAAGTTTTGGCCGTACACCCAAAAAGAAGCCGGGTCGTCGTGGAAGGGATCAACGTGGTGAAGCGTCACGCCCGTCCTACCCGGGCCATGCCCCAGGGAGGGATTATTGAAAAGGAAGCGCCCATCCACAGTTCCAACGTTATGCTGGTTTGCAACAAATGCAATAAGCCAACCCGGATCGCAAAAAAATTTTTAGCCGGCGAGGAAAAAGCGCGCGTCTGCAAGAAATGCGGAGAGGTTATTGGCTAGGGGGGTGAACAGAAAAGTGCCCAGACTTAAAGACAGGTACAAAAACGAAGTAATCCCGGCGATGATGGCCAAGTTCGGCTATAAAAACGTTATGCAGGTTCCCAGGCTGGAAAAAGTGGTGATCAACATGGGGGTAGGCGACGCCATTCAAAACAGCAAAGCCTTAGACGCTGCCGTCACCGACCTGGCGACGATTACCGGCCAGCGTCCCGTAATTACCAAGGCCAAGAAATCAGTCGCCGCCTTTAAATTGCGCCAGGGAATGAAAATCGGCTGCAAGGTGACCCTGCGCGGGAATCGCATGTACGATTTCGTGGATAAGCTGTTTAACGTGGCTCTTCCCAGAGTGCGCGACTTTCGGGGCGTGTCCCCCGACTCCTTTGACGGGCGCGGCAACTATAGCCTGGGTATTAAGGAACAGTTAATTTTTCCAGAGATCGAATATGATAAAATAGAAAAAGTGCGGGGTATGGACATAATCTTTGTCACCACCGCCAAAACAGACGAAGAAGCAAGGGAACTCTTGAGGCTTTTGGGGATGCCCTTTAGGGCGGCCGCCGGCCGCAAAAGCATCCCGGCCTGAGCGGTCGCCAGTCGTCTAGAGGTCTGACGTCATAAAGCTGCCCATGATGACTAATGTCATAGCCGTCAACAATGCAAATGAAGGATTGATCATACGCTATTCTCTAAAGGAGGGGAAGGCTTGGCTAAGAAAGCTTTAATTAATAAGGCCATGCGCACTCCCAAATTTACAGTGCGCAAGTACAACCGGTGTAAATTATGCGGGCGCCCGCGGGCCTACATGCGCAAGTTTGGCATCTGCCGGATCTGCTTTAGGACGCTGGCTTACCGCGGCGAGATTCCTGGCATTCGGAAAGCCAGCTGGTGAAAGGGGGGCGTACAAGAGCATGATGACCGATCCGATTGCCGACTTCTTAACGAGAATTCGCAATGCCAACAGCGTCTATCACGAAAAAGTGGAAGCGCCGGCTTCCCGCATGAAAAGGGCCATTGCCGATATTCTCAAAGAAGAGGGGTTTATCCGGGATTACGAATATATTGAAGACGGCAAGCAGGGCATCCTCCGTGTATACTTAAAGTACGGTCCGAACAAAAAGCGGGTCATTACCGGAATTAAGCGCATCAGCAAGCCGGGGCTGCGCGTGTACGCCCGCAAGGACGCCGTCCCGAAGGTGTTAGGAGGCCTGGGGATAGCGATCATTTCTACGTCGCACGGGATTATGACCGATAAAAAAGCCCGGAAGCTAGGGCTGGGCGGAGAAGTTATCTGTTATGTCTGGTAGCGCGCGTAAAAGCTTTTGGAGGTGAACAATTTATGTCGCGGATTGGCAAGCAGCCGGTTGCCATCCCCCCGGGGGTAGACGTGCAAATCGAAGGCAATACCGTCCGGGTGAAGGGCCCGAAAGGCGAACTGAGCAAAGATTTCCACCCGGATATGATCATCCGCCAGGAAAACAGCCAGTTGCACGTGGTCAGGCCGTCGGACGATAAACTGCACCGTTCCCTGCACGGTTTGACCCGGACGCTGTTGAACAACATGATTTTGGGCGTGACCCGGGGGTTTGAAAAGGCGCTGGAATTGTCCGGCGTAGGTTACCGGGCCTCCAAGCAGGGCAAGAAGCTGGTCCTGGCGATGGGCTATTCCCACCCGGTGGAAATTATTCCGGACGAGGGGCTGGAAATTGAAGTCCCGGCGCCGACAAAAATTATCGTAAAAGGCATTGATAAAGAAAAAGTGGGCAACCTGGCCGCCAGGATCCGGAGAGTGCGCGAGGTCGAGCCATACAAGGGCAAAGGCATCCGGTATGAAAAGGAAAAAGTCCGGCGCAAAGCCGGCAAAGCCGGAGTTAAAGGCAAGAAGTAAAAGGAGTTGAGCCGGTTTGATCAAAAAGCCCGATCGCAAAGTTTTACGTCATAAAAGACGTTTAAGGGTGCGCAAAAAAGTCGTGGGGACTCCCGAGCGGCCGCGCCTGAATGTCTTCCGGAGCTTAAAGCATATTTACGCCCAGATCATTGACGATACCCGGGGAATAACGCTGGCTTCCGCTTCTTCTCTTTCCCCCGAGTTAAAGGACAGCCTGGCGAAAGGCAGCAACCGGGAAGCGGCTTTCGCGGTAGGGAAGCTGATTGCCGAAAAGGCGATGAAAAAAGGCATTAAAAAAGTGGTTTTTGACCGCGCCGGTTATCTTTATCACGGGCGCGTAAAAACTCTCGCCGACGCCGCCAGAGAAGGCGGCCTGGAATTTTAAGCATTAGGAGGGGAATGAGTGTCCAAGGTCGATCCAACTAAACAGGAACTATCGGAAAAAGTAGTTTATATTAACCGGGTGGCAAAAGTTGTCAAAGGGGGCCGGCGCTTTTCATTCTCCGCCCTGGTCGTGGTGGGCGACGGCAACGGGCGCGTGGGCACCGGGCTGGGCAAGGCCGCGGAAGTGCCCGAGGCGATTCGCAAAGGGATCGAGACGGCGAAAAAGAATATGATCACCGTACCGATGGCCGGCACGACCATCCCTCACGAGGTAATTGGCGAGTTTGGCGCCGGGAAAGTGCTATTAAAGCCGGCCTCGCCCGGGACGGGGCTGATCGCCGGCGGCCCCGTGCGCGCCATCCTGGAATTGGCCGGGGTTCGCGACGTATTGACCAAATCCCTGGGTTCCAATAACCCCAACAACATGGTCCACGCCACTATGACGGCTTTAAAGAGTTTAAAAACTCCGGCCGAGGTGGCCAGTTTACGCGGCAAATCCATCCCGGAGTTATTGGGGCGGGAGGCTTAAATTATGGCTCGGTTAAAGATTACCCTCGTCAAAAGTTTAATCGGTCGGCCCAGGGATCAGCGCGTTGTTGTGCAAACCCTGGGGTTAAAAAAACCGGGGAGCTCTGTTGTTCATGGGGATACTCCCCAGATTAGAGGAATGATTAATAAGGTTGCGCATATGTTGAAGGTTGAAGAAATATAAAGGAGGTGTTATAATGGTCAAGTTGCACCAGTTGCAGCCCAGCCCGGGTTCCCGGACAAGGCCGACGCGCAAGGGGCAAGGCATCGGCAGCGGCCTGGGGAAAACCGCCGGACGGGGGATGAAGGGCCAGAAAGCACGCTCTGGCGGCGGCGTACGGCCCGGTTTTGAAGGCGGGCAGATGCCCCTGCAGCGCCGGATGCCCAAAAGAGGCTTTACAAACGCCCCTTTTAAAAAGAGGATCACGGGCGTGAACGTGGAGGTCTTAAACCGTTTTGAGGACGGCAGCACGGTGACGCCGGCCCTGCTGAAGGCCGCCCGGATCATTAAAAAAGTTGGGGACGGCGTAAAGATCCTGGGCGGCGGCGAACTGAAAAAGGCTTTAACTGTGCAGGCGCACGCCTTTAGCAAAGCGGCCCAGGAAAAAATTGTGGCGGCCGGCGGCAGGGCCGAGGTGATCTAATTGCTGGAAAGTTTGCGGAACGCGGTAAAAATTGAAGAATTGCGGGGTAAAATCCTGTTTACCGTGCTCATGCTGCTTGTTTTCCGGATCGGAGCGCACATACCCGTGCCCGGCGTGAGCACCGAGGTATTTGCCGAGCTGGTCGAAAGCGGGATCTTATTCGGCTTTTTTGACGTTATTTCCGGCGGCGCCTTTAAAAACTTTTCCATTTTTGCGATGAGCATCACCCCGTATATTAACGCATCGATTATCATGCAGCTGCTGACGGTGGTGATTCCGCACTTGGAGCGCCTGGCCAAGGAAGGGGAAGAAGGGCGCAAGAAAATAACCCAGTATACCCGTTATCTTACGGTAGTGCTGGCTTTTATTCAGGCCATCGGAATGAGCGTCGCTTTAAAGCACGCGTTTTTAAAGCCTTCTGTTGGGCAGTATCTGCTGGTGGCCCTCACTTTAACGGCAGGCACGGCCTTTTTAATGTGGATCGGGGAGCAGATCACGGAAAAAGGGATCGGCAACGGAATTTCCCTGTTGATTTTTGCCGGGATTGTCTCGCGCGTGCCGGCGGGTGTGGTGCGCATGGTCGAATACCTGCAGGCGGGAACAATTAACGTCTTCAGCCTGGTTTTGCTTGTCGTCATCGGCGGCGCGGTGATTGCCGGAATCGTCCTGGTCCATGAGGGGCAGCGCCGCATCCCTGTGCAGTACGCCAAGCGGGTGGTGGGGCGCCGGGTCTACGGCGGCCAGAGCACCCACCTGCCTCTGCGGGTGAACCAGGCGGGGGTCATTCCCATCATCTTTGCTTCATCTATCTTGATGTTTCCTGAGCAAGTCGCCCGCTGGTTCTCCGGCGGGAAGCTTGCGGACTGGTACGTGGCCTACTTCGGCTGGGGGACGGCGGCCCATACGATGATCTATGCGCTTTTGGTGATTGGCTTTACCTATTTTTATACGGCGGTAATCATGAACCCGGTGGACGTCGCCGACAATATTAAAAAGTACGGCGGCTTTATTCCCGGCATTCGCCCTGGGAGGCCGACCGCCGAGTATATCGCGAAGGTGATGAGCAGGGTTACGCTGGCGGGAGCGGTGTTTTTGGCCGTGATCGCCATTTTGCCGAATTTCGTCCTGCTGGCGACACGGATACCCAACGTTTATTTCGGCGGGACCGCTTTATTGATCGTGGTGGGCGTGGCGCTGGACACCATGAAGCAGATCGAGTCGCATATGCTTTTAAGAAGCTACCAGGGGTTTATTAAGTAAGGCACAAAGGCGCAGGGAGCAATAATTTTGGATGTATTTGGAGATGAGCTTAAGTTTTGATCACGATCAAGTCAAAGCAGGAACTGGCCTATATGCGCGAGGCCGGGAGAATCGTAGCGCTTGCCTTTGCGGAGCTGAAGAAGGCAATCGAGCCGGGGGTCACTACCGGTGAATTAGACCGTTTGGCCCAGGATTTTATTCTGGCCCAGGGGGGTAGGCCCGCCTTTTTGGGGCTGTACGGTTTTCCAGCCAGCATCTGCACTTCGGTAAACGAAGAAGTGGTACACGGCATACCCGGTTTAAGGAAACTGGAAAATGGTGATATTATCAGTATTGACATCGGCGTAGAAATAAATGGTTATTTTGGCGACGGGGCCGTTACTTTTCCGGTGGGAGAAATAAGCGCAGAGGCAAAAAGGTTGCTGCAGGTGACGGAAGAAGCGCTTTATGCGGGAATTGCCAGGGCCCGCGTGGGGTACCGTTTGTCGGACATCTCGCACGCCATCCAGGAGTATGTGGAAAGCCGGGGGTTTTCCGTCGTCCGCGATTACGTGGGCCACGGGATCGGCAAAAGCATGCACGAGGAGCCCCAGGTGCCTAATTTTGGCAGGCCCGGCCGCGGGCCCCGGCTCAGGCCAGGAATGACGCTGGCCATTGAACCCATGATCAACGCGGGCACGCACGAGGTTTGCCTTTGTGCGGACAACTGGACGGTGGTCACGAAAGACGCAAAACTTTCGGCCCACTTTGAGCATACCGTGGCCGTTACCGACGGAGAACCGGAAATTTTGACGCGGGTGTAGTTGGTGCCGGGGGTAAGGGGGTCATGGGCTTGGAAGAAAAATTCGTGCCCGGGCGGCTGGTTTGTTCGACGGCGGGAAGGGATCGAGGGAAATTTTACCTTATCTTTAATGTGCTCAACCCGAATATGGTTCAGGTGGTTAACGGAGAAGAGCGCAAAATCTGTGCGCCGAAAAAAAAGAACATCAAGCACTTAAAGCCCTACCCGCAATTAGCTATAGAGATTGTGGAGAAAAAGAATGCCGGTGAGAAAATAACTGACCTGGAGATCAAAAAAGCGCTGGAAAAGCTGCTTGCCGAGGCCCAGGTCCAAGGTTAGGATAGCAAACAGCTCAAAAAGGGGGGTTGCTATGTCGAAACAGGACGTGATCGAAGTTGAGGGCACAGTAATCGAACCGCTTCCCAATGCTATGTTCCGGGTCGAGCTGGATAACGGGCACAAAGTGCTTGCCCACGTTTCCGGCAAGATCAGAATGAATTTTATTCGCATCCTTGCCGGAGACCGGGTGTTGGTGGAATTGTCTCCGTACGATTTAACCCGGGGCCGCATTGTTTACCGCTATAAATGAATTAAACTGTCGGGACAGGAGTGAGAGGAATGAAGGTGCGACCTTCCGTCAAAGCGATCTGCGAAAAGTGCAAGATTATTCGCCGTCACGGTAAAGTAAGGGTAATTTGCGAAAATCCGAAACATAAACAAAGGCAAGGATAAACGGGCCGTCACAAAGGGGGTGTTCAGATCAGTGGCACGGATAGCTGGAGTTGATTTACCGCGCGATAAGCGAGTCGAGGTCGGCCTTACCTACATTTACGGGATCGGCCGTTCTTCCTCGAAAAAAATACTGGCGCAGGCGGGCGTTAACCCTGATACAAGGGTGAAAAACCTCACAGAGGAGGAAGTCAATAAATTAAGAGAAATTATCGAAAAGAACTACCAGGTAGAGGGAGACCTGCGCCGGGAAGTCGCCATGAACATTAAAAGACTGATTGAGATCGGGTGTTACCGCGGGCTGCGCCACCGCCGGGGGCTGCCTGTGCGCGGACAGCGAACGAGAACAAACGCCCGCACGCGCAAAGGCCCGCGCAAAACTGTGGGCGTGCGCCGTAAAAAATAATGTCCGTCGTCAGCCGTCAGAAAACGTAAAATCAAGAATGAGCTGACGTCCGACGTCCGACGTTTTTAAAAAAAGGAGGTATCTAAATGGCTCGTCGACCAGTGCGCACCAAGCGACGGGAGCGCAAAAACATCGAGCACGGGGTAGCGCACATCAAGTCTACCTTTAACAATACGATTGTAACCATTACCGACCCGAAGGGAAACGCCATTGCCTGGGCCAGCGCCGGCACGGTGGGGTTTAAGGGCTCGCGGAAGAGCACACCCTTTGCCGCGCAGATGGCCGCCGAAAGGGCCGCCAAAGAGGCTATGGAGCACGGCATGAAACAGGTGGAAGTAATGGTCAAAGGTCCCGGGTCGGGCCGGGAGGCGGCCATCCGTTCGCTGCAGGCCGCCGGGCTGGAGGTAAGTCTAATTAAAGACGTTACACCCATCCCGCATAACGGCTGCCGGCCGCCTAAACGCAGAAGAGTTTAACACGTGGAGGAGGTAAGAAAAAAGTAGATGGCCAGATATACGGGTTCAACGTGTCGCCTGTGCCGGCGCGAGGGGACCAAGCTTTATTTAAAAGGGGATCGCTGCTATTCCCCGAAATGCGCCCTGGAGCGGCGCAGCTACGCGCCGGGCATACACGGTCAAAATCGTAAAAAACTGAGCGAGTACGGCATCCAGCTGAGGGAAAAACAAAAGGCGCGGCGCATTTACGGTGTGCTGGAAACCCAGTTCCGGAACTACTTTGCCAGAGCCGAGCGCATGAAGGGGATTACCGGCGAAAATCTCTTGCAGCTTCTCGAACGGCGCCTGGATAACGTGGTTTACCGGCTGGGGCTGGCTTCTTCGCGCGCCGAAGCCAGGCAGCTGATCCGCCACGGGCATTTTCGGGTGAACGGGCGCAAGGTAAACATACCCTCTTACCTGTTGCGCCCCGGAGATGTAGTGGAGGTTGCCGAAAAAAGCAAAGAATCGCCGAAGCTGATCGAATTAATGGAGAAAGCCGCCGAGCAGACCCCCCCGCCATGGCTGGAGTACGATAAAGAGCGCGCTGGGGGCAGGGTTCTCTCGCTTCCCACCCGGGAGCAAATCGATGTTCCCGTGCAGGAACACCTGATTGTTGAGCTGTACTCCAAGTAAGCCTTTACAAAAAGGCAAAGCCCGAGGGGGTACGTTAATTAATGCTGGAAATTGAAAAGCCGCGCATTGAATGTGCACAGATGAGCGATGACAATACTTACGGGAAGTTTGTGGTGGAGCCCCTGGAGAGGGGGTATGGAATAACCCTGGGCAATTCCATGCGCAGGATATTGCTTTCTTCTCTGCCGGGGGCGGCCGTAACCTCCGTAAAAATTGACGGTGTGCTGCACGAATTTTCGACCATTCCGGGAGTGGTCGAAGATGTTACGGAGATCATTCTCAACCTGAAGAGCTTGTGTTTAAAAATGTATACTGACAAAGAAAAAATATTGCGTGTGGAAGCCAAAGGCGAGGGAGTCGTCAAGGCCGGCGACATTATCCATGACGCGGACATCGAAATTTTAAACCCCGATTTGCATATCGCCACCCTGGCCGACGGCGGGCGGCTGTACATGGAGATGACGGTGGCGAAGGGGCGCGGCTACGTGCCCGCCGAAAGAAACAAAAAGAGCGAGCACGTGATCGGTTTGATCCCCGTAGATTCCATTTTTTCACCGGTGCGCAAAGTTAATTTTACGGTGGAGAACACGCGGGTCGGCCAACGCACCGACTACGATAAATTGACGTTGGAAATATGGACCAACGGCAGCATTCGCCCCGACGAGGCGGCCAGCCTGTCCGCCAAGATCCTGGGCGAACACCTGCAGTTGTTTGTCGGGCTTACCGAAGCCGCCCACAACGTGGAAATCATGGTGGAGAAAGAAGAAGAGAACAAAAACAAGCTTTTGGAAATGAGCATCGAAGAACTGGATCTGTCCGTGAGGTCCTATAATTGCTTAAAACGTGCCGGGATTAACACGGTGGAGGAATTAATCCAGCGCGACGAGGAAGAAATGATGAAAGTTCGCAACCTCGGGAAAAAATCTCTGGAAGAAGTCATTAAGAAGTTAAGTGAACTGGGCCTGTCTTTGCGGAAGAGCGATGACTGAGGACGACTTTAAGGGGGATTTCTATGGGTTATCGGAAACTGCGGCGAAACACCGGTCACCGCCGGGCCATGTTAAGAAACCTGGTTACTTCTTTGCTGCGCAACAACCGGATCGTCACGACGGAAACCAGGGCGAAGGAGATTAAAAGGCTGGCCGACAAGATGATTACCCTGGCGAAAAGAGGGGATTTGGCGTCCAGGCGGCTGGCCCTTGCCTATATTTACGACGAAGCGGTGGTGCGCAGGCTTTTCAACGAACTGGGCGAAAAATACAGCGCGCGCCCCGGCGGGTATACGCGCATTACCAAGATGGGTTGCCGGCGCGGCGACGGCGCGCCCATGGCCATGATCGAACTGGTGTAATGCCGCCGGCAAGCAGCTACCTGACGATCCGGGATCTAACCTTTGTTTACAACCGGGGCGGACCCGGGGAAAAAACGGCCCTGGCCGGGATTAACGCGGAGGCTGCGCGGGGCGAGTTTGTCGCGGTGATTGGGCCGAACGGCTCCGGCAAATCCACCCTGGCCCATCATCTTAATGCCCTGCTGGTACCTACCACCGGCTGCGTCCGGATTAACGGCCTGGATACGCGGCAGCCGGAAAATCTCCTGGAGATTCGCCGGGAAGTAGGCATGGTTTTTCAAAATCCGGACAACCAGATCGTGGCCGCCACGGTGGAAGAGGATGTGGCCTTCGGCCCGGAAAACCTGGGCCTGCCCCCCGAGGAAATTAAAAGGCGCGTGGACGCGGCCGTCAAAATGGCCGGTCTGGAAAAAGAGCGCAACACCCCGCCGCACTTTTTGTCCGGCGGGCAAAAGCAGCGCCTGGCCATCGCCGGCGCGCTGGCCATGAAGCCGGGCTGCCTGGTTTGCGACGAGCCCACCGCCATGCTGGATCCCGTCAGCCGGGAGGAAATTCTGCGGATTTTGCTGCGCCTGAACCGGCAGGAAAAAATCACTGTCGTGTTAATTACTCAGTTTATGGAAGAGGCCGCCCTGGCCCAAAAAGTATGGGTTCTGGAAAAGGGCAGGCTTATTTTTTCAGGCACGCCCGGGGAGGTTTTTTTGCAGGCGGAGATGGTTGCCTCTTTGGGCCTGGAGCTTCCTGCACCGGTGGAGCTGGCCCGGCGGCTGCGCGCGGCCGGCTGGCCGCTTTCGCCAGATGTGCTCACTTTGGATGACCTGGTGGAAGAGCTCCGGCCGCTCGTCGGGGGCGGGGCGCTCTAAAAGGCGGCGTTCGTCCCTTGCATTTTTGGACAATTTATCGTCCGAAGCATTGGAGAAAGCCGAACAAAAACAGCCGTTGAAAGTTAGAGAAACTAATTTGCCGGGTGACGGAAGTTTGAAAAAGGGCCTGATATGCTATCTCTCCCTGACTGAAGACAGGGACGAAATCGCCTATGACCTGGCTGAACTGCGGGAACTTTTAAAAAACATCGAGATCGCGGCCGTGGGGGAAGTAATCCAGCGGCGGCAGCCCGATCCCAATTATCTCTTCGGCGAGGGAAAAATAAACCAGGTGAAAGAGGAGGTCGAGCGGGAAGGAATCGAAGCCGTCGTTTTTAACCGCGAGCTTTCCCCCCGGCAGGTCAAGCGCCTGGAGGATTTATTTACCACGGCGGAAGTCTGGGACCGCACGCAGGTCATTTTGGAGATCTTTCGCCGCCGTGCGCAGTCCCGGGAAGGCAAAATCCAGGTTGAGCTGGCGCGGCTGACTTATCTTTACCCGCGGATTATGGGGCTGGGCGGCGTTTTGTCGCGCCTGGGAGGCGGCATCGGCACCCGGGGCCCCGGGGAAACCAAGCTGGAAATTTTGCGCCGCAGCATTCGGGAGCAGATTTACGAACTCAGAAAAGGGCTCGCGGCGGTTCAAAAAGACCGCGCCCTGCTGCGCAAGCTGCGCGTCGAGGAAGGAATTCCTACCGTCTCCCTGGTGGGCTACACCAATGCCGGCAAATCTACCTTGCTGAACGCGCTGGCGGCGAGCGAGAAGAAAGTGCTGGCCCAGGACCAGCTTTTTGCCACGCTGGACCCGGTGAGCCGCCGCCTCCGCCTTCCCTCCGGCCGGCTGGCGACGCTTACCGATACGGTGGGTTTTATTAAAGAATTGCCCCCCAGGCTGAAAGAAGCCTTCCGGGCCACGCTGGAAGAGCTTTTTGAGGCCGGCCTTTTGGTGCACGTGTGTGATTTGACCAGCCCCTACCTGGAGGAGCAGGCGGCACAGGTGGAAAAGCTCCTGGGTGAATTGGGGCTGGGCGGCAAGCCGGTAATCAAGGTTTACAACAAGGCAGACCTGTACACCGGGCCTTTGCCCGCCGACGGGGAGGTCATTTCCGCCCTTACCGGCGCCAACCTGGACCGCCTGTTGGAGCGCATTGAGGAAATGCTCTTTCCTGAGGCGGAGCTTACCCTGGTGGTCAGTTTCGACCGGCTGGGCGCGGTGAGCCGCTTCCGCGAACGCCTGCGGTTTACCAGGGAGGAATACCTGCCGCAAGGGGTGCGCCTGACGGTGCGGGGGCGCACTGCCGACCTGGAGAAGTTTAAGGCGCAGTGCGGGCCGGATTCCCCCGGAGGGCGGCGTTGGGAAAGATGATCAGGGCGGAAAACTTAACCTATACTTACGCCGCGGGCACCCCCCTGGCCATTCCCGCGCTTTGCGATGTCTCCCTTTCCGTCCGGAAAGGGGAATTTTTAGCCCTGGTCGGCCCTGTCGGTGCAGGGAAATCTACGCTAGTGCAGCACTTTAACGGGCTTTTGCTGCCCACCCGCGGGAGGGTGCTCGTTGCCGGCCGGGACACGCGGAGAAAAGAAGTCCGCCGGCGGTTGTGGCAGCTGGTGGGATTGGCTTTTCAATACCCGGAGCAGCAGTTGTTTGCCCAGACCGTCTTTGATGATGTCGCCTTTGGGCCGCGCAACCTGCGCCTGCCTTCCCAAGAGGTGGCGGAAAGGGTTTTTGAAGCTCTGGAGATGGTGGGTCTTGACCCGCAGGAAGTCAGGGAGCTGTCGCCTTTTGCTTTGAGCCAGGGGCAGCGGCGCCGGGTAGCCCTGGCGGGTATCCTGGCCGTCCGGCCGGAAGTGCTGGTCCTGGACGAGCCGACCGCCGGCCTGGACCCGCGGGGGCGCCGCCGGCTGCTCGGCCTCTTTAAAGACCTCCAGCGGTGCCAGGGGAAAACGATCATACTGATCACCCACCAGATGGACGTTGCCGCGGAACTGGCTGACCGGGTAATCGTGCTTTGCCAGGGAAGAATTTTTCGCCAGGGAAGCCCGCGGGAGGTATTTGCAGACGCCGGGGCCCTGCAGGAGATCGGGTTAAAACCTCCCCTGCCGGTGGAACTCCTTTCCCGGTTGGGCATTCCAGAGGTGGCGCTGACGCTCACCGAAGCGGAGATGAAAATCAAGAAGCGCCGGCCCAATTTTTAGAGCAGACAGGTGGATTTTATGCTGGAAGGAATAACCTTTGGTCAATACATTCCGGGGCAATCCGTCATCCACCGCCTCGATCCGCGCACCAAAATTTTCTGCGCCCTGGTTTTTGTGGCGGCCACCCTGCTGGCCCGCTCTTGGGCCGCTTACGCCCTGCTCACCGGGCTGGCGCTTTTTTTTATCTGTCTTTCGCGTGTTCCCTGGCGGCTCGTAGGGAAAACCCTAAAGCCCTTCTGGCCGATCATCATCCTCACCTTCCTCTTGCAGGTTTTTTTTACGCCCGGGCAGGCAGTTTTCTGCACCGGCGTTTTCCAGGTAACGGCAGAAGGGATCGAGGCGGGCGGCCAGCTTTTCTGGCGGCTTACGGTAATCGTTATCGTTACTTCGTTGTTGACTCTAACTACTTCTCCCCTCGATCTGACAGCGGCGGTAGAAGGGCTGCTCGCTCCGCTGGCTCGCGCCGGCCTGCCCGCCCGTGAGCTGGCCATGATGATGACCCTGGCCATCCGTTTTTTGCCCACTCTTTTGCGGGAGGCCTTTGTGATTATGAAGGCCCAGCAGGCGCGAGGAGCCAGTTTTCACTCCGGCTGGCCCTGGGAGCGGCTGGCGAAGGCGGTGCCGCTGCTGGTTTCGCTTTTTGCCGGCGCCCTCCGGCGGGCGGAAGAGCTGGCCGCGGCCATGGAGGCGCGGTGTTACCGGGTGGGCGCTGCACGCACCCGGATGCGCCCTTTGCGCTTAGGCCGGCGGGATTTTTTGGCCATCGTTGTGGCCTGCTCACTTCTGGTTGTGATCGTTATTTTCCGGTGAGGCGGGACTAGGCTGATATGCGTAACATCAAAATGGTGATCGCTTACGACGGCACAAATTATCACGGGTTTCAGGAGCAGCGGGGAACCGGCCTGTTAACCGTCCAGGAAGTTCTGGAAAAGTGCCTGCTCCGGCTGGCGGGGCGGCAAGTAAAGGTGGTGGGGGCGGCGCGCACAGATGCCGGCGTGCACGCCCAGGGGCAGGTGGTTAATTTTGACGCCGCGGGCTGGAACATACCCGCGGCCAGAATCCCTCTGGCCTTAAACGGCCTTTTGCCGGACGATATTGTCGCCTTGCACGCGCAAGAAGTTCCCCCCGATTTTCATGCCCGTTTCAGCGCCCTGGCCAAAACCTACCGCTACACCATCTACAACGCCCGGATGCCCTCCCCCTTCTGGAGGCTGTACAGCCATTTTGAGCCCCGCCCTTTAAATCTGGAGACCATGGCCGCGGCCGCGCGGCACCTGCAGGGCAGGCATGATTTTGCTTCTTTCCGGGCCGCGGGCGCCGGGGCGAAAACCACCGTGCGCACGCTCTTTGAGGCCGCGGTCGGGCGCTCGGGGGAGCTGGTGTACTTAACTTTTCGCGGCGACGGATTTCTTTATAACATGGTGCGCATCATGGCGGGGACGCTCGTGGAAGTGGGCCTGGGGAAGCGCACGCCCGAGGAAGTAAAGGAGGTTTTGGAAGCAAGGGAGCGCAGCAAGGCAGGCCCCACCCTGCCGGCGCGCGGCCTTTGCCTGCTGGGCGTGGAATATTCTTGATGGAGAAAACCTTTAATTTTATCTGGCCTGCCTGCTGGCTAAAATTAGCCGTGGCCGGCAGAGGGTATTAATGATACAATATCACTGCCGGGCGTGTTTCGTTACCGGCCTTTGTGCCAAGTCGCTCCTCAAGGGACGAACGCTACCCTTAGTAGATCAGTAGGTTTTTCGACAATCTCTAATAACTACCAGGAGGTTTTTCCAGGAAATGTCCAGGCTCGGACTGGTCAGCGAGGACAGCCAGCGGGTGGCCGAGGCGATTGCCGCCGCCATCGGGGTGGAAGTAGAGGTTATCGACACGGATCTGGTGCGGATCGCCGGCACCGGCAAAGTGAGAAATGACGTCGGTTCGCGGCTTTTGCGGGGTTTTGTAAACAAGCACGTGCTGGCACACAAAGAGCCCATTTTTATCAGCGAGGCCGGCTACCATAAAATTTGCCTCTCCTGCCCGCTGACGGGTGCCTGTTTTTATAAAGCGTCTATCGTTTACCCGATCATCACCAATGACGAAGTGATCGGCAACATCAGCCTAATTGCCTTCAGCGACGACCAAAAGGCCACGCTGTGCACCCGCGCCGGCTCCTTTATCGAATTCATCGGGCGCATGGCCGATTTAATCGGTGCCAAAGTGCTGGAGAAAGAGGCTATGACGGAGAAGATTATCATGGCCAACCAGTTAAACGCCGTGATGAATTCGGTTGACGAAAGCGTCATTGCCGTCAACAGCGAGGGAGTGGTGACTCATTTCAACCTCTCCGCTGAGCGCATGTTTAACCTGTCCAGGGACGAAATTATCAATCGCCGCCTGGAGGAATATATTACCGGCCTGCCTTTGATGGAACTGGTGAGCAAAGAGGGCGGGTTCACCCTGCGGGAGTTTTTTATCGGGGTCCGCGGGAAAAGGCTGCACCTTTTGGTTACCGCCCGCCCGATCATTGACAGCCAGGGCAGGCAGGCGGGGATCGTGGCCTCCGCGCGGGACTTCAAAGAGACCCAGAAACTGGCCTACGAGATCATGAGCGCCCAAAAAGTGATCACCCTTGATGAAATCATCGGGGAAAGCCCGGCCATCAAGGAACTCAAGGTAAGGGCGGCCAAAATCGCCGGCAGCAACTCGACGGTGCTGATTTTGGGGGAAAGCGGCACCGGCAAGGAAATCTTCGCCCGGGCCATTCACAGTGCCAGTCCCCGCCACGCCAGGCCCTTTGTGGCCATTAACTGCGGGGCCATCCCGGAGTCCTTGCTGGAAAGCGAGCTGTTCGGCTACGAAGAAGGGGCCTTCACCGGCGCCCGCAAAGGGGGCAAGCCCGGCAAGTTCGAACTGGCCAGCCAGGGTACGGTCTTCCTGGACGAAATCGGCAATATGTCCTTATACCTGCAGGCAAAATTGTTGCGCGTTTTGCAGGAGCGCCAGATTGAGCGCGTGGGGGGCAACCGGGTAATCCCCGTGGATATCAGGATTATTGCTGCGACCAACAACAACCTGGAAGAAGCCATCGCCAGCGGCCGTTTTCGGGAGGATCTTTACTACCGCTTGAGCGTTATTCCGCTGGTCATTCCGCCCCTGCGGGAACGGCCGGAGGATATCATCCTGCTCCTGGACCACTACCGGCGGCACTATAATCATTTGCTGGGTAAAAATATCAAGGGTTATCACAAGCAGGCGCAGGAATGCTGCTTAAGCTACGCCTGGCCCGGCAACGTGCGGGAATTGATTAACGCCGTGGAGTACGCCATGAACATTGAAGAGGGAGATTTAATCAGCCTGACCAGCCTTCCCCCCCACATCCGGGGAGGCAGGCCGAAAACCGCCGGTTTGGCCTACGCGCCCGGCCACTGGCAAACCTTAGAACAGATGGAAAAAGAGGCGATTGCTGCCGCCCTGGATCAGTTCGGCTGGACGGAGGAAGGAAAGCTTCTGGCGGCCCGGATGTTGGGGATCAGCAGGGCGACCATTTATCGGAAAATTGCCCGGTACAGGCTGTCTCCGCGCAGTAAAAAGAGAGCGGAGGGAGGCGTGAATTAAACGCAATTACCAGGAGACGTTTTAGCTATCTCGCGCAATTTGGGTGCCGCTGGTTTCGTATCGCAGTCCGGTTACCCTTGCTTCGCCGGGTGCTGTTACCGGCGCTGCGCAAGTCGTTCGCTTGGGACAACGCCACGCCCCACCCAAAGTGAGCGTTTTTACTGTATTTATATCAGAAAGAACGGCAGTATCTTTTTGAGACATATATCACTTTGAGATAACTTGTGGCGATGGTGTTTTTAAAAATTCAAACATCTCATTCTGATACCCCTTCATAAATTCCTTACCAACGCCTCCCTGCAGATTTCCTGAATTAACCTGCCTTTGCCTTTTGGCACACTCTTTGCATGGTCGGCTTGTTAAAAAAATTATCCCAGGGATTACTGCCGGTCAATCAATAATATTTGGCAAAAGTAGCGAGGTGCTTGTTTATGACCACCAGGCTGAGGTTAATGCAGGGCAACGAGGCGGTGGCAGAAGCGGCCCTGGCGGCGGGCGCGAGATTTTTTGCCGGGTATCCGATCACGCCCTCCACGGAGATAGCCGAGATCATGGCCGCCCGGCTGCCTGCCGCCGGCGGGTGTTTTATTCAAATGGAGGATGAAATAGCCAGCCTGGCAACCGTTATCGGCGCTTCCCTGGCCGGGAAGAAGGCCTTCACGGCCACCAGCGGGCCCGGCTTTTCGCTCATGCAGGAAAATATCGGCTTTGCCGTTATGGCGGAAGTACCCTGCGTGATTGTAAACGTCCAAAGGCTGGGCCCCAGCACCGGGATTCCCACGGCTCCCGGACAGGGGGACGTCATGCAGGCGCGCTGGGGAACCCACGGCGACCATCCCATGGTGGTCTTCTGCCCCAGTTCGGTACGGGAAGCGTACGATTTGACGGTGCAGGCGTTTAATGTCGCCGAACGGTTAAGGACGCCAGTGGTCGTACTTTTGGACGAGATTGTCGCCCACATGCGGGAAGGAGTGGAACTGCCGGCTCCCGGGGACTTGGAGATTGTCAGCCGCCCCCGGCCGGCCGGGCCTCCCGGATCTTGCCCGGCATACCGGCCGATAGAAAACGAGGTGCCCGCAGTGCCCAATTTTGGCGACGGTTACCGTTTTCACGTAACCGGCCTGGCGCACGACGAAACCGGCCTGCCCACCAACAGCACCCAGGTGGCGGACGCCCTGGTGCGCCGCCTGCACCGGAAAGTGGAGCTGTTTCGCCGGGAAATCACCTTCACCAGGGCTTATCTCCTGGAAGACGCGCAAGTTGCGGTCATCGCCTACGGCAGCGTGGCGCGTTCGGCCCGCCAGGCCGTCAAAGAAGCCAGGGCTTATGGCGTGCGGGCGGGGCTGCTGCAGCTGCAGACCATCTGGCCCTTTCCGCAAGAAGAGATCGCCGCCTTAAGCTCTCGTGTGAAAAAGCTGGTCGTGGCGGAAATGAACCTGGGCCAGGTGCAGGCGGAGATTGAGCGCATCGTTTCCGGCAGAGCCAGGGTGGTTTCCCTGACCAATGCCGGCGGTCGGCTCTTTACACCCGGAGAAATTCGCCAGGCTATCGGGGCCGTGAGCCGCGGCCACTTAAAGAAGGTTGTTCACCAGTAGGGAAAAGCGGGGGATTCCAAAAAAGAAGGTGTTGGGGATGGAAATAATTAACCAGGAACCGGTGAAAATAAACCAAAAATGGTGCAAGGGCTGCGGCATCTGCACATCCTTCTGCCGGCAGGAAGCGCTGGCCTTAAATGAGCAGGGGCGCGCCGTTCTGGCCCGGCCTGAAAAATGCAACCGGTGCGGGCTGTGTGAGGATCTTTGCCCGGACTACGTACTCACCGTGGTGGACCGCGTGCAGCACCGGGAGCCGGACCAGCCGAACGGTTCCGGGTGGCCCGGGATTGTCGCGCCGCGCCTTGCGGACAGGCAGGTGAAGCCTGGCGGGGAAGGCCCGGGCACGGGCGCTTTGCCGAAATCGGAGCTGGAGCGCTATCTTCGCCGGGAGAAAATGCCCCACCTGTGGTGCGCGGGGTGCGGCAACGGCCTGGTCGTGCACGCCCTGCTTAAAGCCATCCACCAGCTTTCCCTCGATCAAAACAAGATCGTTGCGGTGGCGGGAATCGGCTGTGCCGGGCGGGCGGCCGGCTACCTGGATTTCGATACCCTGCACACCACGCACGGCAGGGCGCTGGCTTTTGCCACCGGGGTAAAGCTCAGCCGGCCCGAATTAACCGTGATTGTCTTGATGGGGGACGGCGATGCCGCCGCCATCGGCGGCAACCACCTGATTCATGCCGCCCGGCGGAATATTGATTTGACCGCCATCGTTTTTAACAACAGCATCTACGGGATGACCGGCGGCCAGTATTCTCCCCTGACGCCCCCGGCGAGCAGGGGGACCACCGCCCCGTACGGAAACATCGAGCGGCCATTCGATCTCCCCGCCCTGGTCCAGGGGGCCGGCGGGACTTACGTGGCGCGGGCAACCACCTACCACACCCGCCTGCTGGCGGATCTGATTAAAGGCGGTTTAACCCACCGCGGTTTTGCCTTTATCGAGGCGATCACCTATTGCCCTACCGCCTTCGGGCGCCAGAATAAGGCCGGCTCGCCGGCCGACGCCCTGCGCTGGCAGAGGGACCGCGCGATGAACATCCAGGCTTACAGGCGCCTGGCGCACGACGAGAAAAAAGACCGGTTCCCTATTGGCCTTTTGTACTGCAGCGAGGCGCCCGAGTATGGGGCATCCTACAGTGCTTTGGCAGCAAAGTAAAAATCGGCCGGGCCGGGAATGGGCCGGTCCAGTAGAAAATAGACCGGATCTGTTTTTTAAGGAGCGGCTACCATGAAACGGATTGAAGTGGTCTTAAGCGGTTCGGGCGGCCAGGGGCTCATCCTGGCCGGTATTGTTCTTGCCGAAGCAGCCCTGGCGGCCGGGTGGCGGGCGGTGCAAACCCAGTCTTACGGCCCGGAGGCCCGCGGGGGAGCCAGCAAGTCGGAAGTAATTTTAAGCGACGTCGAGATCGACTATCCGAAAGTTGAGCGGGCGGATGTGCTCCTGGCCATGAACCAGGAGTCTTGCGATAAGTACATTGCCGGCGTAAAAGAAAACGGGCTGGTGATTATTGACCGGACTTTCGTTTCCGGCCTGCCAGCTTCCCCGGCCAGGATCATTTCTCTGCCCATTACCAAAACGGTAAAAGAGCGCCTGGGCAAGGTCATAGTTGCCAACATGGCGGCGCTGGGTGTCCTGGTTGCCCATCTTCCGGAAATCCCGCCGGATATAGCGGAACGGGCCCTGCTCAAAAGAGTGCCCCCCGGCACGGACCTGATTAACCGGGATGCCTTTCGGATTGGGATGGAGCTGGCCGGGCTAGCCCCTTAAAATTTTTTGGTTGACGACAATATTCGACGCAATTCCCAGAGGAGAATTTTTGAAGTGCAGAATGGCTATTGTTAAAAGAAAGTGATCGGATTGCCGAAGGTGGCTATAGAAAAGATGTAACCACCTTTTTGTTTTTCCTGGCCGTGGTGAATTCAGGGGAATGCGCGCCAAGCGAACGGATTCCCATCAAGGCTTGGCGTAGGTTTCCTCGTTAACCTACGCCGTTGCTATTTTCCCCGAACATGTTTATTATTTATCTGATCACGGAGTTAGATAATTTACAAATTACAAATTACAAATTACAAGAAGCCTCTCGAAAAATAAATACAGGAGTTGGTAATT
>DYES01000039.1 GCA_020725585.1 Desulfovirgula sp. | reverse complement strand
CATCCTCTCCTCATTCGTTCCCACCCTATTATCGCATAACGCCCTGTGCGCTGTCCACCCCCATTTGCAGCGAAATTTTCTTCCTTGTGCCCCCAATCGTTGGATTGACGGGGGATATTTTATTTATGCGTCAGCGCTGCCCCGACTCAAGCTCGATGTGTGAAGGAAAATTAATTCGGACATAAAAAAGAAAAGGGCCTTTAGTCCAAAAAGGCCACCTATTGCCTGATGTTTTCCAGGTACAGTCATAAAAAAGACTATTCCAAAATATAGACCCTCACCCGGCGCACGCCCCACCGCCGGGCCTGCTCCCTCGTTTCAAAGAAAACATCGATGCGCTCGCCCTTGATGGCGCTGCCTTTGTCCAGGGCCCGGGCGAAACCGTATCCCTCCACATAGAGGCGGGAGCCCATCGGAATCACCCCCGGGTCCACCGCCGCCACGCCAAAGTGCGGGGGGGACCCCGAGGCGGTGTTGTACCCCGTATAGGTGTAGGCTGTGGCGACCACATCCAGGGCGCGGCTAAAACGAATGTTTTGGCCCCCGCGGGATACCTGCTGCAGCGCGCCTACCCGGATGACGCGCTCGACCGGCTCTTTGAGCACCGTCCGCTCAACCAGGCGGCGCTCCACCTCTTGCCCATCGTGGTATACGATCAGCCAGCGCTGTTTTTCCAGCCCGTCCTTCCCGGCCTGGACCACTCTCGAAAAGCCTTTGGCCAGGTGGGGGTCCGCTTCCCGGCGGGTCGGCCGGGCGAGGGGCACCTCCTTGACCTCCTCCTCAGAACGAACGCGCACCACCTTAATTTGGGTCCCTTCCCGGACCGGACTGTCCGGGGACGGCTCCACAATATCCTCCGGATTCAAGGGAATCCCCTGCTCTTTCAAGACATCTCCGACGGTACTCCGGCAGGTTTGAATCTCCTTTACTTGCCCGTCCACCATCAGGGCGACCCGGAAAGCATGGTTGACCACAACCTGCAGATTGTCTTTAAGAGGCGTATCTAACGGCGGATCGATCTCGTCTTCGGGAGAAAAAGTGATGCCCTGCGCCTTAAGCAGATCGGCCACCGTGCGGCTGTACGTATAAACGTGCACTTCTTCCCCGTCGACCAGCAGGATTACTTTCTTTTTTGCCCAGGCGTAACCGAACAAGGACAAAATAACGACCGCCAGGGCAACCGCCAGGAGGAGCCGGAATAATCGGGAAGAAACAAAACTTCGCTGCGCACGTATATTTCCTGCCCTCTGACTGCCCGGCCGGCCCAAAGTGCACCACTCCATCAAAAACACCTCTTTTACCCTCTTTTGCCAAGGGTAATTATCTTATTCGCGGAAGAAAACTGGTTCTCCTGCTACCGTAAGGAAAAAATAATGTCGAAAGGCAGAAGAAAGTTGTTGCCATATTTAGTTTGAAAATAAGTTGGCGCGGCTCCCGTAATTAACGCCCAGGGCAAGTCGCCGGAAGAGGTTCTGCGCAAACTCCGGGAAACAATAGCCGGGGAGGCGGGCCGCGCCTAGGCTAAAACAGCTGGCGGCAAACCAAAAAGGCGGCGGGCGTTGCGCGCAGTGAGCAAAGCCAGTTCCTGGGCCGTTGCGCCCCTTAGCACGGCGATGTGCTCCACCACGCAACGCACGTAGGAAGGCTCATTGCGCTTCCCGCGCCACGGCTCGGGGGTCAGGTAGGGGCAGTCAGTCTCCACCAGCAAGCGCTCATCCGGCACCTGGGCGGCGATGTTTTTTAAGCGGGTGGACTGGGGGTAGGTGACCACGCCGGCAATGGAAATATAAAAACCCAGGCGCAGGCATTCCTCGGCCATTTCCCAGCTCCCGGAAAAACAGTGCATCACCCCGCCGGCGGAACTCAACCCGTCCTGTTTTAAGATCGCCAGCAGGTCTGCGTGCGCTTCCCGGTCGTGGATAATTACGGGCAGCGCAAGCTCTCTAGCCAGGGCCAGCTGCTCCCGAAACACCCGCTGCTGCTCCGCGCGGGGGCTTAAGTTGCGGTAGTAATCCAGTCCCGTCTCGCCGATCGCCACCACTTTGGGCCCGCGGGCCAGTTCCCTTAATTCGTCCAGGTAATTTTCGGGCGCCCGGGCGGCGTCGTGCGGATGCACGCCGACCGCGGCGTAGATGAAGTCGTATTCCCCGGCCAAAGCTACACAGCGGCGGGACGAATCCAAATCGTAGCCCACATTCACCATTTGCACCACCCCGCTTGATCTGGCGCGGGCAATCACTTCTTTCCTGTCCCGTCTGTATCTTTCGTCAATCAGGTGGGCGTGGGTGTCAATGAGTGTTAGCACCTCATCCCTCTCCTCTTTGCAGCGCGCGCTCCGGGTCGATGCGGGGAAAGAGGGGTTCTCCCCGGCGCGTGGTCAGATTGTGCGGCAGCCTCCCCCACTGCAAAGAATCCCAGGTCTTAAGGTCGGCCCTATCGGCAATGCCCAGCTGCAGCCAGAGGCGGGGAGGAGTAGCGGGCAGAAAAGGTGAAATCAAAACGCCGATAAAGCGCACGCACTCCGCCAGGTTATAAAGCACGGTCCGCAGCCTGTCCCGCTTTGCCGGTTCTTTATGCAGCGCCCAGGGCGCCGTTTCGTCCACGTACTTGTTGGCCCGCCCGACCAGGCGCCAGATGGCCGCCAGGGCGCCGGCAAGCTCGCGTTTATCCATCAGTTCTTCCACCAACCCGGGGGTTTGGACGGCCAGTTCGATAAATTCCTGGTCGGGCTCACCGGATTCGCCGGGCGGCAGAATCTTCCCCTGAAAATATTTTTCCACCATCCCCAACGTGCGGCTGACCAGGTTGCCCAAATCGTTGGCCAGATCCTGGTTGATCCGGTCGATGAGCGCCTCCTCGGTGTAGTAAACGTCGACCCCGAGCGGCATCTCGCGCAGCAAGTAGTACCGGACGGCGTCCACGCCGTATTTTTCGATGAGCACCAGGGGGTCGACCACGTTCCCCTTGGATTTGCTCATCTTGCCGCTCTCCAGCAGCAGCCACCCGTGGCCCATGACCTGCCTGGGCAGCTCCAGGCCGGCGGCCATTAAGATAATCGGCCAGATCACGCTGTGGAAGCGCACGATGTCCTTGCCCACGATATGCACGTCGGCGGGCCAGAACTTTTTGAACAAAGCGTCCTCCTCGCTGCCGTAGCCCAGCGCCGAGACGTAATTAGTGAGCGCATCCACCCAAACGTAAATAACGTGGCCCGGGTCAAAAGGCACCGGGATGCCCCAATCAAAAGTGGTGCGGGATACGCACAGGTCTTCTAAGCCGCTTTTGATAAAATTAACCATTTCGTTGCGCCTGGACACGGGCTGGATAAAATCGGGATGATCTTCAATATATTTTAGCAGACGGTCGGCGTATCTGGACATCCTGAAGAAGTAGCTTTCTTCCTGCACTTTTTCCACCGGCCGCCCGCAGTCCGGACAGTTTCCCTCCACCAGCCGCCCCTGCGTCCACATGGCCTCGCAGGGTGTACAGTACCACCCTTCATAAACGGCTTTGTAAATGTCGCCCTGTTCGTAAAGCTTTTTAAAGATGGCCTGCACCACTCTTTTGTGCCTTTCTTCCGTCGTCCGGATGAAGTCGTCGTTACTAATCAGCAACCTGTCCCACAAGTGTTTAAACCCGGCCACGATTTTGTCCACGTACTCCCGGGGAGTCTGCCCGCTGGCGCGGGCCGTTCGTTCAATCTTCTGGCCGTGTTCGTCGGATCCGGTTAAAAACCATACTTCGTAGCCGGTCAGGCGCTTGAAGCGCGCCAGGGCGTCCGCAGCCACCGTGGTGTAGGCGTGGCCGATGTGCAAATTGTCGCTGGGATAATAAATGGGCGTGGTGACATAAAAAGTTTTTCTTTTCGGCAAGGCAGGCCCCTTCTTTCACGATGTTCTCGATGGCTTTTTGGGTTAGCGAAAAGAAATCCTCCAACCTCCTGCCGCCCGGCAGGAAAGGAGGAACCCGCAAGGCTATTTTAGAAAATCAAATAGATCTTGTCAAGTTTCTTCCCCGGCAACTTTCATTATTCCACAAGGTCCAATCCCCGGCTCCCGTCGTGGGCAAAGATTATATCAAAAATTAGCGGTACTTGCACCTTCTTAAAAAATGCTCTTCGCCGACGAAACCAAAATACCTGCACCTAAATACAATCCACGACGCGGGGTGCGGCGCGAAAAAAGCCTTCAAAATTGGGTCAGGGAGCAGAATTCCTGGAGAAAGTGCATGTTTCATACAAAAAAATCCAAAGTTTTTCAAAAAAAGTATTGACTTTTAATGGTATGCTTGGTACCATTTACTTGTATTATAATGCTTTAATTTGTCGATTTATGTTTTAAATGGGGAGGGATAGCAGTGAAGTCTACAGGGATTGTCAGAAAAGTAGACGAGCTCGGCAGGGTGGTTATTCCGATTGAGCTGAGGCGCACGTTGGGGATCGATGAAAAGGACGCCCTGGAAATTTACGTGGACAACGAAAAGATCATCCTCAAAAAGTACGAGCCCGCCTGCATTTTCTGCGGAAACGCCGCAGACACCCAGCACTACCGCGGAAAGCTGGTCTGCCGCCAATGCGCCTTGAACATGTTCGAGAACGCAAAAGCAATGTAAACACGGCCGATAGGAACAATCGTACGGTTTTTTCCTAAACAATCAAGAGAGCATTTGATTAACGAGGGCAGCCGCCAGGGGGAACTTATCCGGCGGCTGCAGCACATTGTTTTATTTTTTCCCCATCTTTTCTTTTTCCTGCAGCAGCGCGGCGTACACCTCGCGCCTGCGCAAATTAAACAGCCTGGCCGCTTCTTGCATGGCCCGGCGCCGGTCCATTCCGCCGGCCTCCAGAGCCGCCACCTTTTCGACCACGGCGGCGGGAGAAACCGGCTCCGCGAGCGCCGGTGCGGCGTCTTTGGCGCCCTCTACCACGAGGGTGAATTCCCCGCGCGGGTTTTTAAAATACGCTAACGCTCCGCTTAGAGTGCCCCTCCAGATTTCTTCGTGCGCCTTGGTCAGCTCGCGGGCCACGGCTACCTGCCGGTCACCGAAAACGGCCAGCAAATCGCCGAGAGTTTTTTGCAAGCGGTGGGGCGCCTCGTAAAAGATCAACGTTCTCTTCTCTTGCTGCAAAACCTTCAACCGGGCAACCCTGTCCCGGAAAGCGGCGGGCAAAAAGCCCTCAAAGCAAAAGCGCGAAGCACTCAGGCCCGATGCCACCAGGGCCGTGAGGGCAGCATTAGGACCAGGGACGGGCACTACCCGCACCCCGTTTTTTAAGGCCAGCGCCACCATTTCTTCCCCCGGGTCAGAAATGCCCGGCAAACCGGCGTCGGTAACCAAGGCCACCTGCTTTCCCGCACGTAAAAAATTCAAAATATATTCTCCTTTTGTCCGCCGGTTATGCTCGTGATAGCTGGTCACCCGGGTGTGGATGGCGTAGCGGGAGAGGAGCTTGCGCGTCCGCCTGGTGTCCTCGGCGGCGATTAAATCCACCTCTTTGAGCACCTTGAGGGCTCTTAAGGTGATGTCCTCCAGGTTGCCGATGGGCGTCGCACACAAATAAAGGGTACCCTGCTCCTCACCGGTCATGCTGCGTTCCCTCTGTTATCTCCAGGCAGTCCCTACCGCCCTTCGCCGGCTGCCCTGCCCGGCCCCGCTCCAGCAGGGAAACACAGAATAAACATTCCTCTTTGCGCATGCGGCCGAAATGAACATGGCAAACATGAAAGCCCTGCTCGTAAAGGTGATTTAAATTTTCAAAAGCTCCTGGCGAGCTGGCTCCGTTTTTGCTTTCGCCTTCAGTTACCCCTTCCGGCCTGTACACTTGGGCCAGCACCGAGCGCAAGGCACTGTTTTCTTCCAGCAGCTGGACAACCTGTTTTTTTATTTTCTGCAGGTCGCTTTCCAGCTCCCGGAGCTTTGTTTCCATCTGCTTGACCATAGCAGTTAACGCCTGCATAACCAGCACACCCCGCATTATGGGTCTTGATCTGCTCTAAGGAGTACTCTTTCACCATTTTACTCTCTTTGAGCTCGATGGTCAGCGATTTCTTAAAAATGTTCGCGCCGGTAACCTTTCCTTCCCCGTCAGGAGTCATTACCCGGCTGTTCAGCGCCGGATAATCCTCTTTGGCCTCTTCGTAGAGATCGTTCTCATACTTCAAGCAGCACATCAGGCGTCCGCAGATCCCGGAGATTTTCGTGGGATTTAAGGGGAGGTTCTGCTCCTTGGCCATGCGGATGGAAACGGAAGCAAAGTCCGCCAGCCAGGTGGCGCAACAAAGCTCCCGGCCGCAGCAGCCCAGCCCCCCCATCATTTTCGCTTCGTCGCGCACGCCGATTTGCCGCAGCTCAATCCGGGTCCGGAAGACCGCTGCCAGATCCTTGACCAGCTCGCGAAAATCTATTCTTCCCTCGGCAGTAAAATAAAAAATCAGCTTGCTTTCGTCAAAAGTTTTCTCCACCTCGATCAGCTTCATGGGAAGGCCATGGGCCGCTATTTTTTGCTCGCCGATGACAAAAGCGTGCTTCTCCTTGCCGCGCACCGATTGCAGGTGCCGCCTGTCCTCTTCGGTGGCCTTCCGGATTACTTTCTTTAAAGGGGTGACCACGTTTTCGTCAACCACTTCGATGGGGCCGACGACCACCTGCCCGAATTCCAGGCCGCGGACGGTTTCGACGATCACCTCGTCGCCGGGCAAAAGTTCGCACGCTGCCGGGTCGAAGTAGTAAACCTTCCCTGCTTTCTTAAACCTGACTCCCACCACACGGTAGGGCATAATTCATCCCTCCTTCCGTCCCAGCTGCACAAACAAAACCTCAACGGTAAGCCTGGGGTTGGCATTGGCCCGCAGGCGGTTTTTGGCTTGTTCGACTTTATATATTATATCAATAATCCGCGATGTAGTACAGTTCTTCGCTTCCTGCCGGATGAGGGGTAAAAAGTCGCGGTTCACAAGCAATTTTTCATCCCCTGAGACGCGCCACACCAGCAGGTCGCGGTACCAGAGCAAAAGCGTCTCGAAAAGAAGGTGCACCTCTTCCCGCTCGCCGGCAAAGTTTTGGGCCAGCCGCAAGGCTTCCCCGGAGAACGCCTCCGTCAGGGCGGCGGCCGCAGTGAAAGCTTTTTTCCTTTGCCCGGTCAGGTTGCCTTGCGCCGCCAGTTTGACAGCCCGCCCCAGGCTGCCGCCGGAGAGCGCCGCCGGCAGTTCCGCCTTTGCCCGCTCCAGCCCGGCCAGAGCAACCAGACCCTCCACCACCTCGCCAAAGGAAAGAAAATGAAAAAAGATCTGCTGGCAGCGGGAAACCACCGTCGGCAAGAGCAGGTAGGGCTGATCGGAGAGCAAAATAAAAACGCTTTCCCCCTGGGGTTCTTCGAGAGTTTTCAAAAAACAATTGGCCGCCTCGGCGGTCATGGTTTCCGCCTGTTCAATCACGCCGACCTGGCGGAAGCCCTGGTAAGGCGTAAGGGCAAATCTTTGCTGGATCTCCCGCACCTGGTCGATTTTAATGGTGTTGGGAGTCGGCTGGACAAAAATCAGGTCGGGGTGGTTTCCCTGGGCCGCCTGCCGGCAGTCGCGGCACTGCCCGCAGGCGTCCCCCTGCCGGGGCTGCCGGCAGAGCAGCGCGCGCGCGAAGGCCCGGGCCACCGTGCCCTTGCCCACGCCCGCGGGTCCGGCAAAAAGATAAGCGTGCGCCACCCGGCCGGTGTCGACCGCCTTTCGCAACAGGCTGATTATATCTTGATGACCGATTATTTCACCGAGCAGTTTCATGAGACAAAATACCCCTTCCTTACTTTAAGCAAACCTCACCTGCTGTTCGTCCAACGCGCTTGAAGATGCTCCTTATGGACGAACGGCAGGTTTCGTTGAACTAAAGCAAAGGGTTATAGCTATCTTGCTTAAACAAACCCGCGGAAAACCTCTATTTTATGGAGCACCTGCCGGTGAATGTCCTCCGCGGGAAGGCGGGCGTCGAGCACCAGGTAATTTTCGGGCCGCTCCCCGGCCAGCGTTAAGTACCCCCGCCGCACCCTCTGGAAAAAAGAGGCCGCCTCTTTTTCCAACCGGTCGGCCCGGCTTCCCAGGCGCTCCCGAACAAGCTCCGGAGGAAGGTCGAGGAGCACGGTGAGATCCGCCTTTAAACCCCCGGCGGCCAGTTCGTTAATCCCGCGCAAGAGTTCCACGGGCACCCCCCGGCCAAAGCCCTGGTAGGCCAGAGTGGAATCGGAAAACCGGTCGGCAATCACTATCTTGCCCTGATTCAAGGCCGGCCGGATCACGTCCGCCGCCAGCTGGGCGCGGGAAGCCGCGTACAAACAGGCCTCCGCGGCGGGAACGATCTTGCTTTCGGGATTTAAAAGCAGTTTTCTGATCTCCTCGCCCAGCTTTGTCCCCCCGGGGTCCCGGCAAACGGCCACGTCCCGGCCGCGGCGGGCAAGGGCGTCGGCCAGCATTTTTATTTGCGTGCTCTTGCCGGCGCCGTCGATGCCCTCAAATACAATGAACAAACCCTTCATGCTCTTCTCCTGCTATCCATACCCTTTATCCATAATCTATAAACCAAGAATTACAAAATTTTTTTATTTACGTATCCAAACTTATCCAACCATTTTATTTTAACCTTAATTTATTCCGCGACGTTAATCCTGGTCAGCGATTTGTCGGCTGGCCCCACTACGGGAATCTCGTTCCTTTTTAAAAATTGCAGATACTCAATTACCTCTGGCGTGATCTCCTCTCCCGGATAAATGACCGGCATCCCGGGCGGGTAGGCCGCCACCCACTCGGCGCAAATAAAATGCGCGCTGGATTCTAAAGGCAGCGACCTTACCGAACCGAACCACGCTTCCCGAGGGGTCATCCTCTTCGGGGGGAGGGGGGGCGGTCCAGGAATCGCCGGCAGGCTCCCGGCGGGCTCCGCTTCGAACCGACTTATTTCCAGCAGGCCGCGGACCAGCCGGCGGCAATCCTCGGCAGTCGTCCCAAGGCCGATCACGGCGACGACGTTGTAGTAATCAGCCAGTTCACAGTTCACCTTGTATTTTTTACAGAGCAGATCCGCCGCCTGATACCCGCTTAAACCGAGCCCGCGCACGTTTACGGTAATCCGCGTCGGATCAAGTTGCTGACTATCCTGGAGGTGTTCTCCCAGGTGCTCTATGCCGAGCACCTGCAAGCCCGCCACTCTGCTTAATTCCGCCCTCACGCGCTGCGCCAGCTCGACGCTGCGCCCGATTAACTCGCGGCCCCTGCCGGCAAGCTGGCAGCGGGCGAGGTCCAGGGAAACCATCAGCAGGTAAGAAGGGCTGCTCGTTTGCAGCATGGTCAGCGCCGCCGCAACACGCTCCGCCTGCACGCGGCGGCCTCTTAAGTGCAAAAGCGAGGACTGGGTGAGCGAACCCCCCGTTTTATGGATGCTCATCACCGCGGCGTCGGCCCCGCAGGCCAGCGCCTCCGCAGGCAGCCCGGAATGAAAGGGCAGGTGGGCGCCGTGCGCCTCGTCGACCAAAAAAGGCATCTTGCGCTCATGCGTAAGCCTAACGAGGGCGGGCAAGCCGGCAGCGATCCCGTAGTAATTCGGGTACACAACCAGAACAGCCCGGGCGTTTGGCTCTTCTTCAAGGACCGCAGCCAGCCGCCCCGGCGCCACCCCCGCCGTAATCCCAAACCCCGGCAAAGGTGCGGGGCAGACGAAAACAGGGTCGGCACCGCTGAAAATGAGCCCGGCGAGAACAGACCGGTGGCAGTCGCGTGAAAGCACGATTTTTTGCCCGGGGCGGCAGGTGGCCAGCAGCAAAGCCTGCAACCCCGCGGTAGTACCGTTGACCAAAAAGAAAGTGGCATCCGCCCCGTAGAGCCTGGCCGCCAGCTCCTGGGCGCGGGCAATCGGGCCGCCGGGGCTGTGCAGGTTATCCAGGCCGGGCAGCTCAGTCAAGTCCAGCCGGAAAAAATCGGGCTGTTTTAATAATGGCGGCAAAGCTTTCCCCTGCCTGTGCGCAGGTACGTGCAGGTGAGCGTATTCCTGCCCAACGTGCCGGCGCAGTGCCGCGTAAAGCGGCGCTTCAAGCTGGTCCATAAAAAAACGCCACCTTTTGTTTTTCGAACCTTATTGCCTCACTTTAGCTATATTTAATTACATTTTTAATTTGCTAACTGCTTGATTGGTACTGCTACTTTTAGCAGTCGGCCATACAGATTTCGGACAAACTCCTGCTTCCCTTAATTATATCACTCAGGAGCAAAACCAGCCATTATCAATAATAATCCATCAAGTCCGTAAAGCCTTTTCCCAATTGCCATTAGTTTAATATTATATCCGTTTGGCCAACCGGCAAGAATAACAAAAGGAGTTGAGCAGCATGCCTGCAAACGGCAAAATCAACGAAAAAGAGCTCTGCCGGAAATACCGAACAAACGTTCCCAGGCTTATTCGCGCCTGGAAAAAGGGTTTAAGCGACCTGGAGATATCCCGCGCTACGGGCATCAACCTCTCCACCCTCCAAAGGATCAGGGAGGACATCGAACTGGCCCACCGCCGCCTCCGGCTGACGGAAAAAAAGAAACCGTGACCCCGCCGTTTCGCTAAAAGGCCCGGCTTCCTTTTTTAGCCCGCCAACCAGGGAGGGGGCGACCAGTTCCTCCCCACCGCACGTGCCGTTCGGTATATGGAGGTTTAAAAATTTCCACATAAGGGTGTAACATGTTACAAAATATCCCATATAATGGTAACTAAGAAAGGGGGTTGCAAAATGGGTTTTGGCATCGGCGGTGGCGGTTGGAGTTTCGCTTTTCTGTTGTTTTTGATTTTGATCCTGCTTGTTGTCGGCCTTGGCATCTGGTTCCCCTGGTGGTAAAAGGCAATTAACCCAAAACAATAAATTAAATGATTAATAGTTAAAAAAATAAAATGAGGAAAGGAGGACTTTTATGACTACCGGCGCCAAATTACAATGGGATGGCGGTTGGAGCTTTGCTTTTCTTGTATTCCTGGTTTTAATCCTGCTTATCGTCGGTTTTGGCTTCTGGTTCTTCCCCTGGTTCTTTGGCGTTAATGCGTAAATTTTGCACTTTACCAAACTCACAGGGCAGCAAATTTTGCCCTATAACAACATAAAAAGCATTCCTGTAATCCTTATCAAAGGGGTTGACCAACAAAAAGACCTCCTGGTACAAAAAGGTTAGAGCAAACACCAAAAGTACCGGAGGTCGAGATTAATGACGAAACGAAACAAAAACCTAAAAGAGATTCGCAGTGT
>DYES01000038.1 GCA_020725585.1 Desulfovirgula sp. | reverse complement strand
GATTTTGATGTTAACCGGTGTTTCTTTTTCGTTCACAAACTTACGTGGTTTTTCATCCTCCAAAAATTTGGGGGTGAAAAAAATAACGGGGCGCTTAACCCCGTGGATGGCAAGTAGTTGGAGTTTCCGAGAGACTATTTACAAATAACGGGAGGTTGTTTAAGATGCACCGGATTACACTGATTCCGGGGGATGGGATCGGCCCGGAAATTACGGCGGCCGCCAGGGCCGTTCTGGAGGCCAGCGGGGTGAAGATTTCCTGGGAGGTCGTTGTCGCCGGGGAAAAGGCTCTTCAGGATTACGGCACGCTTCTTCCCGAGGAAACGCTGGCTTCGATCCAGCGAAACAGGGTGGCCTTGAAGGGGCCCCTCACCACCCCGGTGGGCTCCGGTTTCCGCAGCGTAAACGTGGCCTTGCGGAAGGAGTTTGACCTGTACGCCAATCTGCGCCCCGCCAGGACTTACGAGGGAGTCAAGTCCCGCTACAGCGATGTGGACCTGGTGGTAGTGCGGGAAAACACGGAGGATCTGTATGCCGGCGTCGAACACATGGTAGGCGAGGACGCTGCGGAAAGCATCAAGATCATTACCCGCAAGGGCTGCGAGCGTATCGTTCGCTTTGCTTTTGATTACGCGGTGCGCGAGGGGCGCCGGAAAGTCACCGCCGTGCACAAGGCAAACATCATGAAGTGCACCGACGGGTTGTTTTTAAAGATTGCCCGCGAGATCGCCGCGGAGTATCCGCAGATCGAATTCGAAGACCGGATCGTCGACAATATGTGTATGCAGCTGGTTCAAAAGCCGGAACTGTACGACGTCCTGGTTATGCCCAATCTTTACGGGGACATCATTTCTGATCTCTGTGCCGGGCTGGTGGGCGGCCTGGGCGTGGCCCCCGGGGCCAACATCGGCAGGGATACGGCTATTTTTGAGCCCGTTCACGGGAGCGCTCCCAAGTATGCGGGGATGAACAAAGCCAACCCGACGGCGATGATTTTGTCGGCCGTGATGATGCTGCGCTACCTGGGCGAGCAGGAGGCTGCCGATAGAATCCATCAGGCCCTAAAGGAAGTGATAAAAGAAGGGAAAAATGTTACCTATGATCTCGGTGGACAGGCAACAACAATGGAAATGGCGGAAGCGATCATTACCAAAATGGGCAATGAGCCGAGCTAAGCTCGGCCTTTTTGCAGGAATCCGCCCGGCTTTGGCGAAATAGTCGATGTAAAGGATAAGCGCGTAGAAAGGAAGCAGGAAATGTCCCTGACTATTGCTGAGAAGATCATCTCCAATCATCTGGTCAGCGGGAAAATGGCCCCTGGTGAGGAAATCGCCATTAAAATCGACCAGACCTTAACCCAGGATGCCACCGGCACCCTGTCCTACCTGCAGTTTGAGGCCATGGGCATTCCCCGGGTGAAGACCGGGCTGTCCGTGAGTTACGTGGACCACAACATGCTCCAAACGGGTTTTGAAAACGCCGACGACCACCGCTTTTTGCAGACGATGGCCGCCCGCTACGGCGTCTATTTCTCCCGGCCGGGGAACGGGATCTGCCACCAGGTTCACTTAGAGCGTTTCGGCGTACCCGGAAAGACCCTGCTGGGGTCGGACAGCCACACGCCCACGGCCGGGGGCCTGGGGATGCTGGCCATCGGCGCGGGCGGGCTGGACGTGGCGGTGGCCATGGGGGGCGGGCCCTTTTACCTGACCATGCCGAGAATAGTCAAAATCCAGCTCAGCGGCCACCTGCCGCCGTGGGTGGCGGCCAAAGACGTTATTTTGGAAGTGCTCCGCCGCCTGACGGTAAAAGGCGGCGTGGGAAAGATTTTGGAGTACGGCGGAAGCGGGGTTTTGCATCTCACCGTGCCGGAGCGGGCCACCATCGCCAATATGGGGGCGGAAACGGGGGCCACCACCTCAATTTTTCCCAGCGATGAAGTGACTCTTGCCTTTTTGAAGGCTCAGGGCAGGGAGGACTGCTGGATACCCCTTGCTGCCGACGAGGGGGCGGCCTACGACGAAGTGGTCGAAATCGACCTGGACGGCCTGGAACCCCTGGTGGCGCTGCCGTACAGCCCGGACCGCGTCGTGCCCGTACGGGAAGCGGCCGGCGTGCGCGTGGACCAGGTAATCATCGGCAGCTGCACAAACTCTTCTTACCTGGATCTGATGAAGACAGCGCAGATACTCAAAGGAAAAACGGTGCATCCCGACGTCAGCCTGGCCATTGCGCCGGGCTCCCGCCAGGTACTCCTGATGCTGGCCAAAAACGGGGCCCTGGCGGACCTGGTTGCCGCCGGCGCCCGCATTCTGGAAGCCGGCTGCGGCCCCTGCATCGGGATGGGCCAGGCGCCGCCTTCGGGGGGTGTTTCGCTGCGGACAATTAACAGGAATTTCCAGGGCCGCTGCGGTACTCAAGACGCGGAAGTCTACCTGGTGAGCGTGGAAACGGCAGCCGCCAGCGCCCTTGCCGGCGTATTGACCGATCCGCGCCGGTTGGGGGAGCCTCCCGCCGTAACAATGCCGGAGAGATTCGAATTAGACGACCGGATGGTGCTCCCCCCAGGGAAAAACGGGGAGAAGGTGACAATCCTGCGCGGCCCCAACATCAAGCCGCTGCCGGTGGCCGAACCCCTTCCCCCCCGGCTGGAAGGAAAAATCCTGCTTAAGGTGGGCGATAACATCACCACCGACCACATCATGCCGGCCGGGTCGAAAATTTTGCCACTGCGCTCTAACATACCCGCCCTGGCCCGGTTTGCTTTCGCGCAGGTCGACCCCGCTTTTGCGGAAAGGGCGAAGGCCGCCGGGGGCGGCTTCGTCGTGGCCGGGGAAAATTACGGCCAGGGCTCCAGCCGGGAGCACGCCGCGCTGGTGCCCATGTACCTGGGCGTAAAGGCGGTGCTGGCCCGTTCATTTGCCCGCATCCACCGCGCCAACCTGATCAATTTCGGCATCCTGCCGCTTGTTTTCTGCAGCCCGGAAGACTACGACCGGCTCGACCAGGAGGACGAACTGAGCATAGAAGCGCTTGCTGATTGCCTGGTCAAAGACGGGGTGATCGATGTGTTGAACAAAACCAAACAGTTTACCTTTCAAGTTGCCGCGGGCCTCACTCCCCGCCAGGCTCAGGTAATCAAGTGCGGCGGCCTGCTCAACTATACCAGACAACAATATATCGGCGAAACGAAGTAAAAGTGCACGGCGCAGTGTTTACGCCTATTCCCTTTACTTTTTAACTTATTTGAACGCTGTATGGTCAACCTTTTTGCGCCGTCAAAAAATGAATGGGAGGGATCGTTGTGCCGGAAGCACTGGCCAATGGGCTGCGGATTTATTACGAGAGGAGCGCAGAGGCGGATCCTTCTTCCACGGCCGTGGTCTACATCCACGGGGCGGGGGGGACGAGTTATATCTGGCGGAACCAGCAAAATATCCGGGTGCCGGGCTTCTGCCAGGCGGCCGTAGATCTGCCCGGTCACGGCCGTTCGGAGGGTTCCGGCGCCCAAAGCATCGCCGAGTACCGGGATTTCATCTACGATTTTGCGAAGACGGTGTTCGGGAGGCCGGTGGTGCTGGCCGGACATTCCATGGGGGGCGCCGTGGCGATAAGCTTTGCGCTGGACTACCCCGATTATTTAAAGGGGTTAATCCTGGTCGGCACGGGCGCCCGGTTAAGGGTTGCCCCGGCGGTGTTGGAGGCGGCGCAGGACGCGGAAAAGGCGGCGGCGCTGCGCGGCTACGCCTATTCGCCGCGGACGGCGCAGGCGGTCATTCAAGAAGCGGAGAAGGAGTATGCCCTGACGCCGGCGAAAGTACGCTACAATGATTTTCTGGCCTGCGACCGCTTTGACGTGATGGAGCGCGTAAAAGAAATCAAGGTTCCCACGCTGGTTATCTGCGGGGAAGACGATATCCTCACCCCGGTCAAGTACTCCCGTTACCTGGAGGCCAGCATTCCCGGCTCCCGCCTGGCGGTGATCCCCGCCGCCGGCCACATGGTGATGTGGGAGCAGCCGGAAGAAGTCAATAAAGTGATTGCGGAATTTTTAGCTTTGCTTTAACCGTTCCTGCCGACCGCTTTTTTACCGCCCCTTGGATAAAGTCTTTGGACAAGGCCCAAACGGGCGGCCAATTTTTTTGCAGTGCTTGACACGGTCCGCCTGCTATATTAAAATATCATCGTGTCTTTTGGAAAAAAGAATTTACTTTTTAAGCATACAGGCGATCCGGGCGGGAAGGAGGTTTGTATTTTGCAGCGGACATACATGGCCAAGCCGGGCGAGATTGAGAAGAAATGGTATGTGCTTGACGGCAGGGGAAAGCCCTTGGGGCGTTTGGCGGCGGAGGCAGCGCGCATTTTGAGGGGCAAGCACCGTCCCCAGTTTACTCCTCACGTGGACACCGGCGATCACGTGATTGTGATTAATGCCGATAAAGTCATTCTTACCGGCAACAAGCTTCAGAAAAAGCTCTACGTTCGCCACACCGGCTATCCGGGCGGCCTCAAGGTAGTCAACTACGCCACTTTGATGCGCACCAAGCCCGTCTTTGCCGTCAGAAAGGCAATCGTCGGCATGCTCCCGCACAACCGGCTGGGGGCAAAAATGGCTAAAAAACTGCGCGTTTACTGCGGCGCACAGCATACCCACCAGACCCAGAAACCGGAAGCCTGGCCGGTATAAAGTATTCTAAAGCTTAAAAAGTGCAGGCGAAGACCTATCGTAAGGAGGTGTGCAGGTGCCGAAGGTGAATTTTTACGGTACCGGGCGGCGGAAAAACGCCGTGGCCAGAGTGTACCTTGTTCCCGGGGAGGGAAAGGTGCTTGTCAACGATAAAGAAATTGGCCGGTATCTTGGCCGTAAAATATTAGAAATACAGGCCCTCCAGCCGTTGGAGATTACCGGGACCGCCGGCCGTTTTGACGTGCTGGTGCGCGTTCACGGCGGAGGAGTAAGCGGACAGGCCGGGGCCATCCGGCTGGGCATCGCCCGCGCTTTGGTGCAGGCCGATCCCAACCTGCGGGTGACTTTAAAACGCGCCGGATTTCTTACCCGCGACCCGCGGATGAAGGAGCGCCGGAAGTACGGCTTGAAGAAAGCCCGCCGGGCTCCCCAGTACTCCAAGCGTTAAAGTGCGGTTTGGACAAGAACTTACCTGCAGCGCCTTGTGGTTTGTAAACTTGTGGCCTGGTCCGCGGGAGACGGGGGCAAAGACGAGCTTTTCGTCGCCGTTTATGCAGCCAAAAAGGACTGCTGCCAAGCCCATCAAGAAGAGAAGGTTTGTCAGGCACCCGGGCCAGGTCTTTTTTAAGAACTCACTATTGCTCCCCCACAAGCTTTATGCTAAAATATCTTCACAAAAAAGGCGATGGGGCTCGCTTATTTGCCGTCTGGCTAATAGCTCCTACCAAATGGCATGAAAAATTTGGTGGGAGTTTTTATTTTGGGCTGTAAGGAGAGGAGTGTTATGTTAGAACGGCCTATATCAGAAAAACAGGCCCTGTTAAAGGCCCTGACGGAAGCAATCAAAATTGCCGGCGAGCAGGAAAACCGTTTTGCCGCCGAACTTCTCCAAGAAACAAAAGAACGTTTGGAAAAAGAAAACTTTACCCTGGTTGTCCTCGGCGAATTTAAACGGGGCAAGTCGACTTTGGTCAACGCCTTGCTGGGCGAGCCTTTACTTCCTGCCGCCATTATTGTTCCCGATCACTTTCTTTTGGACTAATTGAGTCAAATTAAATTGGATCAGAAACTCAGTCCGTCAGTCCGTCCCAAGCAAGTGTAGGGAAAAAAATACCAGGCACCCATAAAGGATTCCTGGCAGATAGGTCCGGATTAAGGTTTACCCATTTTTTCTTGTTCGAAAAGCCAGCAGGTCCGCCCTGGCTTCCCGCAGCTTCTCCTTGTAAACTGTCATGAACCAGCCTGTTCTGTTTCTGGTCGGCGGGTCCGTCTTGAGCTTGTCGGCCACCTTGCAGAGCGCCTCGATCATTTCCTCCTGGCCATAGCTTAGCTCCCGGGCCATTTTCACCGCCTCGGGCATGAGGTCAAGAAAACCGGTACGGACAAAGTAATGTGCCAGCGCCGCCAGATTTACCTTTGGGGCGCAGCAAAAGCTGGCCGCCGGGAAAACATTCCCCAAGGCCGGCAGGGGAACCCGGTACTCGAAGCCTTCTTTTGTCCGGCGCCGGAGCACAAACCCCCGGGCCAGCATCTCCCTGACGCCTTTTTCGAAAGCGGCTGGAGGAAGTCCAGCCAAGGAAGCTAGTTCCTGGCCGTTGATTTTTGTCCATTCCCCATCTCCGCACCTAGCCAGGACCAGAAGGGCCAGCCTCAACTCGGGTACACTCCCAATCCCCAAAAGATAAGCAAAGATATTCCCCACGGTCGACACCTCAATTGGCCAGGTGCGGACCCAGGGTCTTGCACACCTGGGCAAAGAGTTCCTCGGTGATTACCTGCGCGCCGTCTAAGCACCCCTGGTTAAGGCACTCCCAGGCCAGGCGGTTGACCAGCCGGGGGACCCCCTGGGAGCGGCGGAAAAGAGCCTTTTTGGTGGCCAGGGGGAAGATCTCGGTTTTGCCTCCTGCCCTTTGAACCTGCCAGTCGATGTAGCTGATTGTTTCTTCCTCGTTCATCCCTTCCAAAGCAATCCACGCCCCGATTCTCTGCGCCAGCGGGATCAGCGCCGGCAATTTCAAGGTGGAGGCTAGGGCCGGCTGGCCGAAAAGGATTAAGGTGACCAGCGGCTCGTGCTTGACTTGGGTGTTGGTTAACAGGCGCAGTTCATTTAAACAGGCCGGGGAAAGGAGGTGGGCCTCGTCAATCAGCAAGAGGTTTGGCCGGTTAGACTCCAGGTAAGAGTGGGTCAGGAGGTTAACCACCTTAAAAGCGTCGGCCCCGAACCAGGAGGGGTTGGCTCCTAACTCGGTGGCAATCGCCCGGTAAAGCTCCCTCGTCTTGGTCTGGGG
>DYES01000037.1 GCA_020725585.1 Desulfovirgula sp. | reverse complement strand
GGACGCCATGGAGGGCCCGACGCCGGTCAGTGCCCTCATCCACGCGGCGACCATGGTGGTGGCCGGCGTTTATCTCGTCGGCAGAGTTATGTTCCTTTTCCACGAAATTCCTTCCGCCATGCAGCTGGTGGCGGTGACGGGGGGCTTTACCGCTCTCTTTGCCGCGACGATCGCCGTCACCCAGCGGGAAATCAAGCGCATCCTGGCCTACTCCACGATCAGCCAGATCGGCTACATGATGCTGGCCCTGGGGGTGGGCAGCCTGACCGCCAGCATGTTCCACCTGTGGACGCACGCTTTCTTCAAGGCGCTCCTCTTCTTAGGCGCCGGCAGCGTGCTGGTGGCGCTGCACCACAAGGCGGACGTCTGGGAAATGGGCGGCCTGCTGAAAAAAATGCCCATTACCGGCTGGACCTTTTTCATCGGCTGCGTGGCCATCGCGGGCATTCCTCCTTTTGCCGGCTTCTGGAGCAAAGACGAGATCCTGCTGGCCACCCTGGAGTCGGGCCATTACGTGCTTTTCGCCATGGCGGCCTTTACCGCTTTTCTGACTGCCTTTTACATGTTCCGTTTATTCTTCCTGGTTTTTACCGGGGAGGAGAACCCGGCCAATCACCCCAAAGAGTCGCCCTGGGTGATGACCGTGCCGTTGATCGTCCTGGCCGTTCTCTCTACGGTCGGCGGGTGGGTAGGCACCCCCTGGGCGAACGTCTGGAGCGAATGGATTTTCTTTGGCCACCCGCACCATGCGGAACCTAACTACGTCGTCATGCTCGGTTCGGTTGTTTTAGCCGGGCTGGGCATTTACCTGGCCTACTACTTCTACTGCGCGGACAAGGAAAAGGTTAAGGTCAAGGAACTGGCCCAGCGCTACCGGGGAATCTACACCCTGCTCTACAATAAATACTACATCGACGAAATTTATTTGTGGCTCAACCACACGCTGGTGGACGGCGCGGCCAAGATCTTCTACCTGTTCGATATTTACGTGGTGGACGGCATAATTGTCAACGGCCTGGCCGCCATTACCGGGCTCTTCGGCGAGGGACTGCGGGTCACCGCCACCGGCCGGCTGCAAAACTACGCGCTGGTCTTCTTCCTGGGCGTGCTGGCCGTTTTCGTGGTGCTGGCGTTCACCGGCCCGAACCTGGCCGGCCCGATTTTGGGAGGTGTGCGATAAATGGGCGAATTTCCGTTGCTTCTAGCCATTCTGCTGGCCCCTGTGGCGGCGGCGCTGGTTCTTTCCTTTATTCCCAAAGAGGAAAAGCTGCTGATCAAGTGCATTGCCGCCGCCGGTACCTTCACTTCGATGGCCCTGGCGTTTTACACGTACTTCAGCTACGATACGAGCCAGGGGGGAGTGCAGTTTGTCCAGCGCATCCCGTGGATTGAGGATCTGGGCGTGACGTTTTACCTCGGCGTGGACGGCGTAAGCCTCCCCCTGATGCTGCTAATCAGCATCCTGGGTTTCTCGGCGGTGTTCGCTTCCTGGAACGTGGATAACCGGCCGCGGGATTTCTTCATCCTGCTGTGCCTGTTGATTACCGGCGTGATGGGCACTTTCGTCACGCAGGACCTGTTTATCTTCCTGCTGTTCTACGAAGTGGTGGTCATTCCCATTTACATCCTGATTATCATCTGGGGCAGCACCAAGCGGGTAACCAAAGAATATGCGGGCATGAAGCTGACCATCTACCTTTTGATCGGATCCGCTTTTCTGCTCGTCGGCGTCATTGCCCTGTTCGTAAAGGCGAAAGGGATTGCTGGGGCGCCCGACATGAGCTTTGCCGGGCTGGCCCAGGCGGCCAAGGGCTTGAGCGAATTCGACCAGATCTGGATGTTTGCGGTCATGCTTTTCGGCTTCGGCTCGCTTATTTCCATGTGGCCCTTCCACTCCTGGTCGCCCGACGGCTACGCCGGCGCGCCTACGGCGGTGAGCATGATCCACGCCGGCGTGCTGAAGAAAATCGGCGGCTACGGCCTCATCCGCATTGCCCTTTACGTCCTGCCCGTGGGAGCCAAATTCTGGGCGCCGGTAATGGCGGTGCTGGGCGTTTGCGGAGTGGTTTACGCGGCCATGGCGGCCCTGGCCCAAAAGGACTTAAAATACATCGTGGGGTACTCCAGCGTCAGCCACATGGGCTACGTCATGCTGGCCGTGGGGAGCTTAAGCGTCATCGGCTTAAACGGCGCTATCGCCTACATGTTCGCCCACGGCATCATGGCGGCGCTGTTCTTCTCCATGATCGGATTTATTTACGAAAAGACGCACACCCGCTGGATTCCCGATCTGGGCGGGCTGCACCGGCAGGTGCCCAAAATCTCGGTCGGTTTTATGCTGGCGGCCCTGGCCACGCTGGGCCTGCCCGGCCTGATCAGCTTTATTCCCGAATTTACCATCTTTATCGCCGCTTTTCACCAGTACGGCGGATTGGCGGTGGCGGCCATCGCCGGCGTTATCGTAACCGCCCTGTACGCCTTGAGGGCCGGCGCTTATGCTTTGTTTGGCCCGCCGCGCGAAGAGTACGATCATTTGCAGGACATCCGCGGCCCGGAGCTGGTTCCCCTGGTGGTTCTGGGGACCGTGCTGATCGTCGGCGGCCTGCTGCCGTCCCTGCTGTTTAACGTGATCAACTGCGGCACCATCCCGTTGATGGCGGAAATAAACGCGGCCCTGCAGATAGGGGGGAAGTTTTAAATGTCTGTGGATCTCTCGCTGTTGAACCCGGAAATAACTCTGGCCACTCTGGCCATCGCGGTATTGATTTTAGGGTTGATCATCCCCAAGCACGCGCGGTACGGCCTAAGCTGGCTGAGCATCCTTGGTGTTTTGGGGGTGCTGGGCCTCACCCTGGCCGGCTGGGAAAACCAGGGCACTTTATACGAAGGGTTGTTTATTGTCGACCAGTACGCCATCTTCTTCAAGGTTACCTTTTTAGTGGCGGCCTTCCTGGTGGCCCTGGGCTCCCAGCGCTACGTCGACCGGATCGGGGACCAGTGTGAATACTACAGCATGCTGCTTTTTGCTACCCTGGGCATGCTGGTGATGGCTTCGGCGGGGGACTTCATCACCCTCTACCTGGGGCTGGAATTAATGACCATCGCCTTTATCATCCTGGTTTGCTTCAAGCGCACGGATGCCCGGTCCGTGGAAGCAGGCATTAAATACATCCTGCTGGCCGGGATGTCTTCGGCGGTGCTCCTTTACGGTTTAAGCCTGGTTTACGGTTTGAGCGGGTCCGTCCTGATTCCGGAAGTGGGCCGGGCGGTGGCCCAGGACCTCTCGCCGGCTCTTCTCCTGGGCCTGGTCATGCTGGTGGCCGGACTGGGCTTTAAGATTTCGGCGGTACCCTTCCACATGTGGGCGCCCGACATTTACGAAGGCGCGCCTACGCCCATTACCGCCTTTCTGGCGGCGGGCTCAAAGGCGGCTTCCTTTGCCGTCCTGCTGCGCATTTTCGTGGCCGCGCTGCCGGGCGCCTGGGCTTACTGGACCACCCTGGTGGCCGTTTTAGCGGCGGTAACCATTATTGTGGGCAATTTGGTGGCCATCCCGCAGACGAATATCAAGCGGCTGCTGGCCTACTCCAGTATAGCGCAGGCCGGCTACATCCTGGTGGGCCTGGTTACCGCCAGCGAAGCGGGGATTAAAGGCGTCATGTTCTACGCTTTCCTTTACGTTTTCGCCACCATCGGCGCCTTTACCGTGGCCTCTTATTTCTACACGGCGACGGGCAGCGACGAAATCAAAGATTACGCGGGCTTAAGCCAGCGCTCTCCCTTCATGGCGGCGGTAATGGTCATCTGCATGCTTTCCATGGCGGGCATTCCCCCGCTCGCCGGGTTCGTCGGCAAGTTTTACCTGTTTGCCGCGGTGGTGGACGACTACCTGTGGCTGGCCTTTATCGGCCTGATCATGAGCATGGTGTCCGTTTACTACTACTTGAAGGTAACTCTGGTCATGTACCGGGACGATCCGGCGGACGACACGCCCATAAAACTCAGCAGCCCGGTGGCCGTAACGCTCCTGATCACAATGGTAGCAACGCTTCTGATCGGCATTTATCCGGGGCCGCTCTCTGAAGTGGTGAACGCCGCGGCACATACCTTTTTCCTTCATTAAATAAACGTCCTTTAAAAATTCTTTAAACAAGAGCACAAAAACAAAAGCACGAAAAAGCCTATCCCTCGACAAAAAGGGATAGGCTTTTTATCTTTATTTTTTATCGGCTACGACTAAAGGAAGCGGTACCTCCTGGCATTGCAAACAACATTTGTTTTGCATTTCCGCCGGGTATTTTGAGCAAATTAAAAAAGGGGTGATTTAAAATGAAACCTACTACCACGAGCTGGGTGGTGACCGGGTTGGGCGCCGCCGTAACCACGGTCGGAGCTACCGCTTTAAGCGGTCCCCTGGCGGCGGGGGCCATTGGTTTCGGTGTTGCTCATATGGTGCTTGGCCTGTTGGATATGGCGAGGCCAACGATCCGGAAAAGAGAAGAAAGGTAGTTCTTCTGGCCGGGAAAAGGCGCCCGCGGGCGCGCAATTTTGAAACGGACACGAAGCTCACCCGCATGCGCGGCTTAAAAACCCAGTAACCTGGAGATAACTATGCGCTGGACCTCGGAAGTTCCTTCACCGATTTCCAGGATCTTTTGGTCCCGGTAGAACCTTTCCACGTCGTACTCTTTCATCAGGCCGTAACCGCCGTGAAGCTGGACGGCGTGGTTGGCCGCGCGGTGAAAAACTTCGGAGCAAACCAGCTTGGCCATGGCTGCTTCCTTTTTAAATGGCTTGCCTTGCTCCCTAAGCCAGCACGCTTTGTACAGGAGAAGCCTGGCCATTTCTATTTCGGTGGCCATGTCTGCAAGTTTAAAGGCATTTACCTGGAACCTGCCGATGGGCTGGCCGAACTGGACCCTTTCTTTGGCGTATTTTAAAGCCTTTTCAAAAGCGCCCTGGGCTCCACCCAGGCCCATCGCCCCAATGCTCAACCTTCCCCCATCCAGCGTGGCCAGCATCTGGCGGAATCCCTCCCCTCTTTTCCCCAGGAGGTTTTCCTCCGGCACGCGGCACTCCTCGAAGTACAGTTCACTGGTGTTGGAAGCCCGCCACATCATTTTTCCGTGCATCGGCTTTTGGATAAAGCCGGGAGATCCTTTCGTCACCAGGATGCAACTCAGTTCGTTTTTGCCGTCCGGCCTTTTTCCCGTAACCGCCTGCACGGTAACCACTTCGCTGATCTCCGTGGAAGCGTTGGTTATAAAAATTTTACTTCCGTTGATTACCCACTCGTTTCCTTCCAACCTGGCGGTGGTGCGGGAGGCTCCGGCGTCGGAGCCGGCGTTGGGTTCGGTTAAACCGAAGCCGGCCAGGATTTCCCCGCGGCATAGTCTAGGCAGCCATTTTTTCTTTTGTTCTTCGTTGCCGAAATAATAAATTGGGGCAATGCCCAGGGAGTTTCCGGCGGCAACGGTCGCCGCCTGGGAGCCATCCACCCTGGCCAGTTCTTCAACGGCGATGATATAGGATATATATCCAACGTTTGAGCCTCCGTATTCTTCCGAAACAAACATACCAAACAGCCCGAGCTCGCCCATTTTTCTAGTCAGTTCGTAAGAAAATTCTTCTTTTTCGTCAAGCTCTCTGGCCACCGGAGCAATCTCTTTTTCAGCAAATTCCCGCACAGTTTTTCTTAATAATTCTTGCTCCTCGGTCAATTCAAAGCAGAGCGCCACTGAAAAAACCCCTTCCGGCTTAATTCTAAGACGTTCTTCTTTTCCGCACATGCAATTTTTATACCAGCTCAAATACTCTCTTTATCCCGCGGGCCGTAGAGGGTCGTTGTTTACTTTTTAAAAAAGGTATATATATACTAGCTGTTTAGGTGTTTACCTTGCCGCGGGGATTAAACCCCCAAAGAAATTTAGCAACAATAAAACGATAAATATAATTAAGAAGATATAAGTCAAGTCGAAAGTTGTTTAAAAAAAGTAAGCAGGGTCAGCTGTCTTTAATGTGAAACAGGTGAAACACCGTCGCGCGGTCCCAGCCAATATCCCAGGGGCAGTGATAGCGATCCGCGGTATGAGCGTTTACAAGGGGGTAACCCTTGGAATCAAAACCGGTGACCACGGCAAAGTGCTGGATGTCTTTTTTTTCTTCGTAAGCGATGAGGTCTCCCTTTTGTAATTCTCTGACGGCGCTGCGCGGAAATTTCGGGCTGGGCAGTCCTACTTCCGGGAAGGTTCCCCTGGCCAGGCAGAGCGAGCGCCCGCCGTATAACAGCCAGTGCGCGAAAGAATCCGTTTGCACCCAGGCGGTGCTCCCGCTGCCCCCGCGCGAATCATAGCGGTAGTACCACACGGAATCCATCGGCAGCTTTCCGCCCTCTTCATCGCCCAGCACCTGGGAAACATAATTGGTGCAGTCGCCGCCGCGCCCGGTTAAATCTCTGTAGCGCGGGTTGTATTTTCTTTCCCCGTCGATCACCGCCAGGCCGGCATATTTATCGGCGTACCTGACGGCGCCGGCGCGATCGTAAACCGGGTTTAAAGAGGCGGGAACGCTGTTGTTCTGGCTCATCGAGAAGATCATTTTAAAGTCGGCGCTGCCGTTCGCCGGAACGGGCTTGGGCACCAGGGTATCGTCGCCGAGGGGATCTGTGTACCAATCACGCTGGATCAACCATAAGTTGTTTTTTTTGACCAGCTTGACTGAATGGCGCGTGCCAATCCCAAAACGATTGAACAGAGCTTTCTGGTCGGGATACTGGTAGCCAAGGATCAGAGTTTGCCAGACATTGAATTCTGCCGCGTCCTTTTGGATCTTTGACCACTTTAGATCCAGGACGGTCTTTGCCTCGGTAATCCGGACGCCGCGCTTGCTTGCCCAGTTTTGCATAAAGGCGATTTTGGTTTGTTCGTGGGAGAGCGCCCAGCGGCCAAACCTGCTTTCCTGATCGTAAAAGGATGTGATCCCGCTGGAATCTGCTCCCGTCAACAGAGCGCGCGCCCTGGCTGCATAAATTTCCTGCAGTCTGGGAAGAAAATTTTCTTCGAAGGAGGCATCCTGTTCTTTTTTGAGGACGGGCGGGTTGACCGCGGAAGTTGCGAAAAAGCGACCGGCGGAAGAGGACATTATCGCGACAGGAAAGAGAAAAATGAGCAGAGCCAAGGAGATAGTTGCTAGCGGCATAACTACGGATCAACCTTTCATTTCTTGCTTCTTTGAACAATAACAATAATATTTTTCCCCTACCGGGCAAAGATGTTGCCAGGAATTAAAAGGCAAGGTGGGAGCTGGTTTATTTTTCAGCGCTGACGCATAAATAAAATATCCCCCGTCAATCCAACGATTGGGGGCACAAGGAAGAAAATTTCGCTGCAAATGGGGGTGGACAGCGCACAGGGCGTTATGCGATAATAGGGTGGGAACGAATGAGG
>DYES01000036.1 GCA_020725585.1 Desulfovirgula sp. | reverse complement strand
GCGTTCGTCCTGAGCCAGGATCAAACCCTCCGTAAAAACTTACGTGCAAAGTTTGATCTCGCTCTTGGAATTACTTTTTGTTGTAAGTAAGGATCGCTTGACGAGGTACATTCATCTTGCTCTGTTTAGTTTTCAAGGAACCTTGCCTCACTTTTTTGTAGGCAGGAATTTTATTATATAATAAATATATGCATAAATCAAGATCTAATTTCCGGTATTCTTTCCTGCCCTCAAGTGAAGGCAATAGTAAATATAGCACAGGCTAAAGGTGCTGTCAACATCAATTTTTATTTTTTCTTAACCGAAAATTAATTATTCACGAAGAAAATTTTAAGCCTTGCTTTTGCTTATTTTATCTCACTTCTGAATATCACCCGCAAATAATCCTCCGGAAATGCTGACGAAAGTTTCCGGCACCTCACCGACGATGATGCTTTCCGCCAGGGGAACCTGGGTGGCCACTTTTGTTTGCGCACTCATGGCGGGGATGACGATTCTCACCTGGGTATCAAAATCCAGCCAGATCCGGTGGCGGGTCTGGTTAATTCCAGCCGGCTCAAATTTATCCTGCACATTCACCCGCACCGTTCCCATGGGGACAAGGCTCACTTTTACCCGCGGCCCCTTATTGGCCAGAAGCTGCGTCCCGGTTAAAATTCCAAGGGGGAGAGAAAGGGTTTGATTGCTCAGTTCTTGTAAACCTTTTTGGGCAGCGAGAGTGATCTCCGCCGCCATCCTGGTTATTTTCACGGTATTGGCCTGCATAAACACCACCCTGCCCTGGTTGTCCTTGTGCACCTGGATAAAATCCTGGTACTGCAAGTTATTTTTCCATAATTCCTGCTGGACGGAGCTATATATTGCTTCCGTAGCCAGCTGGACTACCTGTACCTCTGCCACTTTCAAAATTGTCGAGCGTAGGGTGCGGTCGATCCACAGGAAGCCAGCCCCCAGAAACAGGAAGATAAACACCCATACAAAAAGGAGCCTGTAAGGCCGCCGCCTTCTAAACAAAGTTTCCACCTCTTTTAACGGTGGCTGGTCGCCGGCGGTTATTGTAAAGTATTGTAAAGTAAAGCAAGGAAAACATAAAATGCTGCTTAATAATTTTTATGAAGAAACATATCCACCCAAGCTATTTAAGGATAAAAAAGTATCCAAGACAATCTTTGGTAATTAATACCAAATAGTCAAGTCACCAAAAAGTAAAAGGCAAAAAAGGCGCCACAGGCGCCTTTTTCAAACATATATTGTTTTATTCCTTATTGGTTGTCTTGTCCGTAATTAAGATTTCACTCTTCTTAAGATTCCACCCCTACCTTCAACCTCACAAACCGGCGCTTGCCCGAACGGATGATCATACCGTCGGCGGGCACAAGGTTGTATGCCGGGTCGTCTATTTTCAACCCGTCTACCTTCACGGCTCCCTGCTGGATCAGGCGGCGGCCTTCGCTTGTGCTGGGAACCAGTCCGGCCAGAAACATTAATTTGGGCAGCCAAATGGAGCCATTCTCCAGCATTTGAGAAGCTATCGCGAACTCGGGGATTTCTTCCGGCAGTTCGTGCTGCTGAAAAACCCTCACGAATTCTTTTTCCGCTTCGTAAGCCGCCTGTTCGTTATGATAAAACGCGACTATCTCCCTGGCCAGGCGCATTTTTACGTCCCGCGGATGGAGCCTTCCCTCGGCCATCCCGGCGGATATCTCCCGCAGCTCCGCTAAGGAAACAGGAGTCACCAGCTCAAAGTAGCGGAGCATCAACTCATCAGGGATGGACATGGTTTTACCGTACATCTCCCGGGGAGGCTCGTCAATCCCGATATAGTTGCCCAGGCTTTTACTCATTTTTTGAGCCCCGTCCAGTCCTTCCAGGATGGGCATGGTCAGGGCGATCTGGGGCTCCTGACCGTATTCCTTCTGGAGAGTCCGGCCCATTAACAGGTTAAATTTTTGATCTGTTCCGCCCACTTCCACATCTGCTTTTAAGGCCACAGAATCGTAGCCCTGCATGAGGGGATAAAAAAATTCATGGATACTGATCGGCAGGCCCTCTTTGAACCGCCTGGAAAAATCCTCTCTTTCCAGCATCCGGGCCACCGTATATTTTGCTGCCAGCTCAATTACCTGGGCAAAGGTTAAGGGCGCCAGCCACTGGCTGTTAAAAACCAGTTTTGTTCTGGCCGGGTCCAGGATCTTAAATATCTGGCGCTCGTAAGTGCGGGCGTTGGCCTGGATTTCTTCCTCGCTTAATTGCGGGCGGGTTTCGGTTTTCCCGGTGGGGTCGCCGATCCGCGCGGTAAAGTCCCCCAGAATGATAATTACTTCGTGGCCCAATTCTTGAAACTGGCGCATCTTTTGCAAGACAACCGTATGCCCCAAGTGAATGTCCGGAGCGGTAGGGTCCAGGCCCAGCTTTATTCTCAAGGGTTTGCCGGTGGTGATTGCCCTTCTTATCTTTTGTTCCAGCTCGTCTTCCGGGATAATTTCCACCGTTCCCCTTTTAATTATTTCCATCTGCTGTTCTACATCTTTGAGCATAACCGCTCTCCTTTCGCTTTCCTTCCGACGGATTTTCATGACTAAGATTATACCAAACAATTTCCTGTGCTGACAAGGCTTCGCCCCAGATACAAAGTTAAACAGGTACAAAGGCACGAAGGCTGAAAACTTTTGACGGCCTCTTGTGTCTTCTGTTCCTTTGTGCCTTAGTGTGCCTTATTTTTCAGCTAACGTGTGATATGTTATCAAACTCTCTCTTATTTTGTGGTATAATGCAATTAATGCTAAAGGAGGGTTTCGTTTGGCTGCCAGACGGAAAAGAAAACTCAAGCCGCTGCGCTTGATCGTTTTTATCCTGCTCCTTTTGTTTTTTGCCGGTGCCTTCAGCGCCCTGGGGCTGGTGGCGATAAGCATTAAAGAGATGCCCGCATGGGATGAAGAAAAGCTCTACGCAAGCGCAACAAGCCTGTACTACGATCAAAACGGGGAAATAATCGCCAGGGTGGGGGAGGAAAACCGGATTCCGGTCCCCATTAAGGAAATCCCTCTCTACGTCCAACAGGCTTTTATCGCCATTGAAGACGTGCGCTTCTACCAGCACCACGGAGTGGATTTACGCGGCATTGCCCGGGCTCTCTGGTACAACATAAGGGGAAGGAGTGTTGAACAGGGCGGCAGCACAATCACCCAGCAACTGGTCAAGCTTTCCTTTCTGACTCCGGAAAGAACGCTCAAAAGAAAGATTCAAGAAGCGATTCTGGCCCTAATGGTCGAGCGCCGTTACGGAAAACAAGAAATTTTACAGATGTATCTGAACAAAATCTACTTCGGCAACGGCGCTTACGGAATTCAGTCCGCGGCGCAGACTTATTTTGGTAAAAACGTAAAAGATTTAACTCTTTCTGAAGCCGCCTTTCTCGCCGGGGTGCCGCGGGCCCCAAACATCTATTCCCAGGAGGACCAAGCCGCTGCCAGGCGCAACCTGGTCCTGGACACAATGGCCAGGTACGGTTTTATTACTCCCGAACAGGCCGCGGCGGCAAAAAAAGAGCCGCTCAATTTTAAAAAGGGTAATCCCGGCACGCATTACCGCTATCCTTACTTTGTCGATTACGTAACCCAGCAGTTGATCAGCCGCTACGGCGACGACATGGTCTATAAGGGCGGTCTGCGGGTTTACACCACCATCGACAAAAACACTCAAGAAGCTGCGGAAAAAGCCTTTGCCAACCCCAAAAACTTTCCGGCTTCGGCTCGGGACGCCAAGGGAGTTCTTCAGCCGCAGGGCGCGGCGGTATTTTTAGACCCGCAGACAGGGTACATCAAGGCCCTTGTCGGGGGCCGCGAACATATCAATCAACTACAATTAAACCGAGCCACGTCCGGGCCCCGCCAGCCGGGTTCTGCTTTTAAACCCATCGTTGCTTACGGCCCGGCCATTGAATTAAAGGGGATGGCGCCGGCTTCGGTGATTGACGACATCCCCGTCAAGTACGGCTCTTATCCCCCCAAGAACTACGACGGCAGGTACCGCGGGTTGATTACCATGCGCACCGCCTTAATCCATTCTGTAAATGTAGTGGCGGTAAGGACGCTGATGGAACACGTAGGAATTGCCAATGCCATTAAATTTGCCAACTCCTTAGGTTTTTCTCTTGACCCGAAAGACCATGGCCCCAGCATGGCCTTAGGCGGCTTGCACAACGGCGTAACGGCGCTGCAAATGGCCGCCGCCTACGCCGCCTTCGCGAACGGCGGCATCTACCTGCAGCCTACGGCCATCCTGAAGGTGGAAAGCATGGACGGCAAGGTTTTAGAAAAACACCAGCCCAGGCCCTTGCAGGCCATGAAACCCACCACCGCTTACCTGATCACCAGTATGTTAAAAGACGTGATCCAAATGGGCACCGGAACCAATGCCCGCTTAAACCGGCCGGCAGCCGGCAAAACGGGGACCTCGGACGAGGGCAGAGATCTCTGGTTCGCCGGTTATACGCCCGATCTGGTAGGGGTCGTTTGGATCGGTTATGATCAGCCTAAACCTATGCCATATGAATATGGAGGAAGGTACCCGGCGCTCATCTGGCGGCAGGTGATGAACGAAGCTCTCAAAAACCTCCCGGTGCGCGACTTTAATCAGCCGCCAAACATCGTTACGGCCACCGTGGACAGCAAATCCGGCCTTTTGCCCGGTCCAAACACACCGCCGGAAGATATGGTCACGGACATATTTGCCGCCGGCACCGTACCCACAGAAATAGACAACACCCACGTCCTGGTGGAAGTATGCGCCGCCACGGGTTTGCTGGCTAACGAATACTGTCCTGAGCGCGTGACGAAAGTGATGATCAAGCTCCCATATACGGTGCCGGAATACGTGGAAGACTACAAAATACGCGTTCCTCACGAAACGTGTACCTTCCATACGCGGGAGAACCAGATCCTCCCCGGAAGGGGTAAAGAAAGCGGAGACGATGAACAGGCAAAGCCGGGAGAGGAACCAGCGCCGGGGCGCCCGTATCCGCTCGGCAAACCGCCAAAAAATGACGGATCCACCGGCAAAAAAGGGAAAAATATCATCCCCATTATACCCGGCGCGGCAACTAATAATGAATCCAGTAATAATAATCAAAAGACCATTAACGATGAAAATTAACAATTAAGATATTATTAAGATCACAAGATAGCCATAATAAAGACATTACTTTGGAAGAAATAAGAAAGCTTGTGCATTCTGTAATCAGCTAACCCTAAGGGATTGACCTGGGGTTATTTTTTTAACTCCATCTGATTAACCCTTTTTTAAACCTTTCTCAAAAAACAAAAAGACTTTTTAGTGATTGCCTTCAATAACTAAATAGTTAAAATAAAAATAATAGTTTTAAAGCGCCTGAAAAGGATCAAATCTCCACCTTAAAAGGAGGGCCCCCTCATGCATTACGTGATCATCGGCAACAGCGCCGCCGCCGTGGGCGCCATCGAAGCCATTAGAAAGATCGATCGAAAAAGCGAACTTACGGTAATTGCCGGGGAAAAAGAACACGTTTATTCCCGCCCTCTGATTGCCCACCTGGTGGCCGGCGAAGTAAATGAAGAACAAATGCGCTACCGCCCCCCCGATTTTTATCAGCAAATGAACGCCCGGGTACGTTTCGGGGAGAACGCCAGGCAGGTGGATTTCGCCCGGCAAAAAGTATTTTTAGACAGCGGCGAAGAAATCAGCTACGATAAACTACTGCTCACCACCGGCGCAAAGGTCACCCTCCCCCCTCTTTTTAACCAGGAGCGAAAAGGACTGGTTACCTTTCAAACCTGGGCCGACGCCAGAAAAATCATCTACCTGCTCAACGAAGGCAAGCGAAGGGCCGTCGTTGTCGGCGCCGGCCTGATCGGCCTACGCGCCGCCTACGGGCTGCAAAAGGCCGGAGCCGAGGTAACGATTGTCGAATTTTTGCCCCGCATCTTATCGCGCGTGCTGGATACACAAGGCTCCGCCCTCGTGGAAACAATCCTGCAGGCGGGGGGCTTAAAAGTGCTCACCGGGCGCTCCGTAAAAGAGATCACCGAAACGGCGGGGGAAATCACCGGCATCACCTTGGACGACGGCACAAAGCTGCCCTGCGACCTGCTCGTGGCCGCCACGGGAGTAACCCCCAACCTGGAACTTGCCGAGGGTTTAAAAACCAACCACGGCATCCTGGTGAACGAATACTTCCAGACCAATTACAGCAACGTTTACGCCGCCGGGGACGTTGCCGAAACCTACGACCTGGCGCGAGGCCGGCCCCGGGTCAACGCCAACTGGCCCAACGCGCACGCCCAGGGGCGCTTAGCGGGCCAAAACATGGCGGGCAGGCCTACCCCCTACCGGGGCTCTCTGGGCATGAATACGGTAAGCTTTTTCGGCGTGCCGGTTATCTCATTGGGCATTTTTGATCCGGAAGCTGAAGAAGAAAACGGCTACGAAATTAAAATCCGGAAAAATACGGAGGCCCGCATCTACCAGAAGCTGGTCTTTAAGGAGAACCGCTTAAAGGGCGCCATCTTCATCGGCGACCTGGGGTACTGCGGTGCCGTCAAGGATATGCTTGCCGAACAGCTGCTGGCAGGAATCATCAAAGACGCCATCCTGGAGGAAAAATACCAGCTCTTCGGCTTCCTGCGCAAACGGCGCCAGGAAAAACTGGAAGGCAAAAACATCCCCTGGAAAGAATCTTACAGCTCGCCGCAAAAATACGTGAAGAGCTTTAACGAAGAAACCTGGACCGAACGGGAACGCAACGAGCGGAAGTGGTAAGGAAAGGAGCGGGAAAAAGAAATGACCCACCAGAAGGCAAGGCCAATCTGCCAAAATGCTCTGGTCAATCTTACGGACGGCATCGTGGAATACTTCGCTACCCCTGAGGAAATAATCAAAAAATTCCTGGGCGGCCGGGGCCTGAACATGTATTATCTTTATAAATATCTAAAGCCGGACTGCGACCCTCTTTCGCCCGACAACGTCCTCATCATCGGCAACGGGCTTTTAACCGGCATGCTCGTCCCCAACAGCGGGCGGCACAACGTCACCTGCAAATCCCCCGAAAGCGGCATCATCGGGGACGCAAACATAGGCGGATTTTTTGGCCCGGAGCTGCGCTTTGCCGGGATCGACCGGCTGATCATCACCGGCCGGGCAAAAAGCCCCGTGTACCTGTACGTGGAAGACGGCCGCATTGAAATTCGCGACGCCACACCCTACTGGGGGCTCACCTGCACCCAGACCCAGGTGAAAATAAAGTACGACCTGGGATCAGACATAGAGATTGAATGCATCGGCCCGGCCGGGGAAAACCTGGTGCGTTTCGCCGCCACCCGCTACGGCTTAAAAAACGCCGCCGGGCGCTGTGGCACGGGCGCGGTGTTGGGCTCCAAAAACTTAAAAGCGGTGGTGGCCAGAGGCAATCGGGGCCTGCCCGTGGCCGATCCGGAGGGGATGTTTGCCAAATACATTGAACTGCGCGACTACCTGAACAAATCCAAAGTAATCGGCGTGATGGGTCGGGTGGGCACCCCGCTTCTTTACGACGTGAGCAATTACCTGGGTGCCATCCGCACACACAACAGCCAGCAAACCGTCTTCTTCGATACCTTGAACGCCGAAGAGATCCACAAGTACGTGGACAAAATGCTTTCCTGCTACAACTGCGTCGTGCACTGCCGCCACCGCAACAGACTGGGCGGCGAAGGCCCGGAATACACCTCGGAAGTGCTGGTCGGGGCCAACATCGGCGTTGCCGATACCTACCAGGTGATCGACTTAAACAACCTGGTCAACGACCTCGGCCTGGACGTCTCCTCCACCGGCACTTACATCGCCTGGGCCATCGAGCTTTTTGAGCGGGGCTACCTCAGCGCCGAAAAAGTAGGCTACACGCTGCGCTTTGGAGACTACCCGGGACTACGCCGGCTCATCGAAGACATTGCCTACCGCCGGGGCTTCGGCGACGTGCTGGCCGAAGGAAGCCGGCTGGTGGAGAAGTTCGGCCCGGAGACCGCCGACTTTTTAATCGCCATTAAGGGCCTGCCCCAGTCCGACCCGCACGACGTGCGCTACTTAAAAGGGTTCGCCCTGGGCATCGCCACCGCCTCCAGAGGGGCCGATCACCTGCGCAGCCGGCCCACCCTGGAGATCTTCGATCTTCCTTCGGAAGTCCGGCGGCAAATTTACGGCGAGCCCATCGACCCCAACCCCACGTCGTACAATTCCAAGGGCCGCCTGGTTTATTTCCACGAAAACATTTACGCCACCATCGATTGCCTGGGCATCTGTAAGTTTATCTGCCACGGCTTCAACAGCCCGCGCAACCTGAACTACACACACTTCAAGGACCTGATCAGGCTGGCCTACGGCCTGGAATTCAGCGAACAGGAGCTAGAAGAGATCGGCCGCCGGGTCATCGACCTGGAAAGGCTGCTCAACTACCAGCTGAAAGGCGTCACCAGAAAAGATGACACCCTGCCGGCGCGCTACTTCGACGAACCCATGCCCAGCGCCAGGGCCAAGGGAAGCTGCGTGGACCGGGCAGGGTTTAACAAAATGCTCGACGACTACTACGCCCTGCGGGGCTGGAGCAAAGACGGCTTGCTCCCCGCGGAGAGGGTCGCGGAACTAAACGCCCTGCGGGACGCAACATGAAATAAGGAGGTCCGCTCATGGCCAGACAAAAGCAAATCTACGCCCGGCCCGCGCTCTGCGCCGGCTGCCGGATCTGCGCCAACGCCTGCGCCGTCGTCAACCGGGGGGTAGCCAACCCCCGTTTGGGAGCGATCAGGATCAGGCAGAACCTGATCGAGCGCTACGAATTTCAAGAGATTTGCCGCCACTGTGAAGAGCCGCCCTGCCTGGACGCCTGCATGGTGGGCTGCATCAGCAAGGACGCCCGCACCGGGCTGGTCATCCAGGACCAGAGCCGCTGCGTGGGCTGCTGGATGTGCCTGATGGTCTGCCCCTTCGGGGCCGTCGGGCGCGACGTCGCCAACCATGTGGCCATCAAATGTAACCGCTGCCAGGATAGAAAAACGCCCGCCTGCGTGGAAGCCTGCCCGACGGGAGCCCTGGTTTTTGAAGCGCGGGAAGACGCCGTTTTCGAACCTTTCTTTACCGAGCCAACCGTGGCCAGCTGAAACGAAACGAGGAGCGCAAATGAGCATTCAGGTCAGCCTCATGTCTTTTCTCAGCGAATATACGGGCACGAACAAGGTGTTTCTCGAGCCGAAACACCGTACGGTCGGCGAGGTATTAAATGAATTAACCCGCCTCTATCCCGCTTTAAAGCAAGAACTGTTTGACGAAGACGGGAAGCTCGATTACTTTTACCAGATAATTTTAAACGGCGATAAACTGGTCTGGGAAGAAATCCAGGAAACACCCGTCAAGGACGGTGATGAGCTGGTCATTTTTGGAGTACTGGGTGGCGGGTAAGATGATTGATTTTCATACAGCTGGTGCTTACTCCGCACCATTTCCCCGGCCGCTACCACAACCCGCGGGAAAAAGTGCTGGGGGCCTGGCTGGAATTCGCTGCCTGCCTGCAAAAAGAGCTGCCGGGGCTAAGGGTTTATCCGGGAACGGAGGTTCATCTCAACCCCGATCTAGATTTCTCCCTGAAAAAAGAAGCCGTCTTACCGAAAAAACTTGCCAACAAACAGGTTATTGGGGCATAATAGGGAAAGCAAAAAGGAGAACGGGGGCGATCCAGGTGGCGACACCAATTATCGACTTCCACATTCACCCTATTTACTACGACAGATACTGTACCAGCGCCGCGGAATGGATTCAAATGCGCCAGTCCGTGCCTGACATGCAGGCTTTTATTGATAAATATTCCGACCCGGCAGAGTTTGCCCGCTTTTTAACTGAAAACCTGGTTGACTACGCGGTGATCTTAGCAGAACTCAGCCCGATCACTACGGGCATCTGCCCTAATGAATACGTGATCGAGTTCTGTCGCAGCCAGGAAAAATTCATTCCTTTCGCCAGCATCAATCCTTACTTGACGGAAAGAGGAAGCGCCGCGGCTGAATGCAGGCGCCTGCTCGCTGAATTGGGCTTTAAGGGGATAAAATTATACCCCACTTATCATTACTTTTACCCCAACGACCGCCTGGTTTACCCCGTCTACGCCGTCGCCGAGGAATTAGGCGCGCCCGTAATGGTGCACACTGGCTCGTCCGTCTTCAAGGGATCAAGATTAAAATACGGCGACCCGCTTTTTTTAGACGACGTGGCGGTTGACTTCCCCTCCCTTAAGCTGGTGATGGTCCACAGCGGGCGCGGTTTATGGTACCACAACGCCTTTTTCCTGGCCCGCCTGCATGAAAACGTTTACATGGAAGTAGCCGGCCTGCCTCCCCAAAAGCTCCTGGATTATTTCCCGGAACTGGAACGAAACGCGGATAAAATTATCTTCGGCTCCGACTGGCCGGGAGTAGTGAGCATTAAAGCAAACATCGAGATAATTAGAAATCTGCCCATCAGCGAGGAAAGCAAAGAAAAAATCTTGGGAGGCAACGCCGCTCGCCTGCTAGGCATCGACCCTAAAGAAGCCTCAAACTTGCGCCAAACGGGCCGGAAGGCTTAACCACCAAAAGAATGAAAAGCCAACTGGGCGGGGTGAATTTAAAGTTAATTCGTTGAACCCTCCCCGGTTAATTTTTCCTTTATTCTCGCCTCCGGCGGTCTGTATACCGAGAAAAAAGACCAGATGACGGCGGCAGATACAACTAAAAGGTCTCCCCGGTCGAAAAACAGGGCGGCAATATTTTGCCAATCGAAAAAAGGTAATAGCGCCACACCGGCAACTGCCCCCTTCAAAAGGGCTATAACCAAGAGCTTTGTCAGCGCTGCCCATTGCGCTTACGATTCGCGCTGCCGGTTCTTTGGGAACTCATTGGCGGAGGACCAGGCGCGCATCGAGAACGAGGGTCCCCGTAGAGTAACCCATCAAGGGATTGAGGTCGAGTTCTTTAATCGCCGGGTTGGCTTCCACCAGTTCGGAAACCTTCAGCAGCACCTTCTCCAGGGCCTCCAGATCCACCGGCTTCTGCCCCCGGTAGCCGGTCAAAAGGGGGTAGCTCTTCAGGGAAGCGATCATCTCCCGGGCATCGCCGGCGGTAATAGGCAGGAGCCGGTAAACGATGTCCTGCAGGACTTCTGTAAAGATCCCGCCCAGCCCCAGCATGATGACGGGCCCAAAGTGGCTGTCTGTAGTTACTCCGATAATAAGCTCCCTTCCGGGGCGGGCCATCTTTTGCAGAACCAGGCCGGCCTGGGGGTCGTAGCGCCGCCCGGCGGCCAAAAGCCTCTCCGAGGCGCGGGCCACCTCTTCCGGAGAGGATAGATTGAGCGCCACCCCGCCCACGTCGGACTTATGCGGAATATACGGGGAACGCAGCTTCAAAACCACCGGAAAACCAATTTCGAAAGCCACCCTTTTCGCTTCCTCAAGGCTGCCTACCCGGTAGCAACGCGCTGTTGCAATGCCCGCCGCTTCCAGAATTTCTTTGGTCTCGTCTTCCAAAAGGAAGGTCCGCCCCTCTTCCCGGGCCTTTTTTAATAAATCTTGAGGATTCATTTTTTTGACCTCCTCTTCAGCTCCGCGGACCAGCCGACAAGGGCCGCAGCCGCCCAGGCCGCTTCTTCAGGAGTGGTAAAAAGAGGAATGCCGTGTTCTTGCAGGAGCCGGCGGTCTTCCGCGCAAAGAGAGCTGCGGGAAGCGTAGCAGGCGATAATGGGCTTGCCCGTCTTTTTTCTGGCCCGAATGATCTCGGGTGAAGGAAAAGGCCAGTTCTTGTGCTGGCAGTAAATGGCCAAAACCAGGTCTACGTTGGGATCTTGCGCCACCAGGTCCAGATATTTTCCGTACGCTTCGGCAAGAAAGCCCATGCCGGCTACATCCAGGGGATTTTTTAAAACAAAAGGCGGATTTGGCCCGGTCAGTTCGCGTACCCTCTCCAGGGTATGCTCGCTTAAAGGGGGAAGGGTGCACCCGCGGGAAAGAAGCTGGTCGGCAGCCACAATACTCGGCCCCGCCGTGTGCGTAAGAATGCCGATCCGGTTTCCCGCCGGCAGGGGGGCGGTCGCCAGGGCCTGCAGGCAGGCCACCATCTCTAAAAGACTGTCCACCAGGTGGAGTCCGAACTGGCGAAAGATGTCCCGGTAAAGCCGGTAAGAACCGGCCATGCTCCCCGTGTGGGTGAGGGCGGCGTAATTAATAGCTTCCGAACGGCCTACCTTGTAGGCCACCACAGGTTTTTCCAGGCGGGCGGCCACCCGCACCATCTGGCCGGCGTTTTCCGTGCCTTCTATGAAAAGACCGATCACCGCAGTCGTTTCGTCTTTCCCCAAAAAAGCCAGGTAGTCGGAAAACTCAAACGTGCTGCGGTTGCCCACGCCGATCCACTTGTTTAACCCCAGGCCCGCGTCCGCCGCCCGGTGCATAAAAGTCAACCCCACGCCGCCGCTCTGGCAGATAAAGGAAACCTTTCCTTTGGGCAGCCTCATGGGGTAAAACGTAGCGTACAGGTCGGCGTCGTTGTTGATGAAGCCCAAAGTGTTCGGTCCAATTAAAGAAACCCCGTACTGGCGCGCCGTCCGGCGCAGCTCCTCTTCTAAAGCGGCCCCTTCTTCCCCCACCTCGCGGTATCCTCCGGCCACACAAACCGCCCCTTTCACTCCCTTTTCCCCGCACTCTCGCAAGGCGGCCAGGGTGGCCCTTTCGTTCAAGGCAATCAAAGCCACATCCACTTTTTCCGGGATTTCGGACAGGGAGCGGTAGACTTTTTGCCCCCGCACCGTCTTCAGGCGCGGGTGGACGGGGTAGACTTTGCCGGCAAAACCGCCGTAAAGGAGGCTTTCAAAAAGGTTGTAACCGACTCTCTGCGGGGAATCGCTTACCCCCAGAACGGCTACGCTCCGGGGGTAAAAAATTTCCCGCAGGCGACAAACGACACCGGCATCGGCAGGCTGATCTTTGCCTTCCAAAACCCATCTCCTCGCTTTATTTCTATACTACCATGAGCAGGGGACTAACCTCAACCCCGGCTTTGCCTGGCCAGCGCAAAGGTTTCGAAATATTCCCTGGTGCCTTTATTTTCGGGAGCTGGCGTTAAGTAAGTAACCAGCACGAGAACGACCAGGCTGACGATAATGGCCGGAAAACCGGGCAAAAAGCCAAAACTCCAGGCCTTGGGCAAAAAGCCGTACTGCAGCCCCAGCAGAACAAATTGCGAGGCAACAATGGAGGCCGCCACCGCCTGCTTGGTACAGCGACGCCAGTACAAAGCGGCGGTCATCGGCCAGATCAAAACGGCAAACCCGGCGAAGGCAAAATTTACTATATTTTGAATTCCTTTGATCTGATACAGGGACAAAACAAAGGCAACCGCCGCCAGTAAAATGGTGATTACTCGCGCCCAGACGATCATTTGGCTTTCGTTGACTGCTCTCCCTTTCCCGCCGCCCATGAAGAAGTCCCTCACCAGCACGACGGTAGCCGCCCATAACTGGGAATCCATGGTGGACATCAGGGCCGCAAAAATGGCCGACCCTAAAATGGCCATCAGCGCAGGGTGAAGGTAGGCGGCCAGAATCATCGGCAAAATTTTATCCGACTGGGCGCCTTTCAGATCGGGAAAGGCCAGGTGTCCCCACATCCCTGCATAGGCCATGGTAAAGAAAACAATGATGGCGGCCAGGGGATAAATCAAGACTACCCTCTTTAAATCCTTGGGCGTGCGGCCGGTAATCATGCGCATGTAAAGCTGGGGAAACATCTGCGTCCCGAGCCCGACGATAAACCCGTAACTGTAAAACACTTTCCAGGAAAATTGACTCCTGTCAATCAGCCACGGGTATTTTTCCATCACCTGCTGCGTCGCCGCCGTGGGCCCGCCAAAAACATAGGCCACGGCAAAAAAGATAGTCACTACACCCAGCAAAAAGATTGCCGCCTGCAAAGTATTCACCCAGGCCGCGCCCCTCATCCCCCCGACCAGAAGATATGCACAGACAATGACGGCCACAATCAGGCATCCGGCCCAATAAGGGATGGCGTTATTGGTCAGGCCGGCTAGCGCGTTGCCGCCGCCCTGAATGCCGACCATCAAGTAGGGAACGGTATAAAAAAGTATGCAGAGGCTAAACAAATAACCCAGTGCATTGCTGTTCCACCGGTTCTTAATAATTTCCGCCTGCGTCATGTAGCCAAATTTTTTTCCTAGAATCCAGGAGCGGCTGGAAAGGATCCAGAAAAACCAGGGGGTGGACCAGCCCCAGGCGGTCACAAAATAGGGCCACATGATCCACCCGTGGTGGTAAGCGGCGCCGGGGAGGCCGATTAGAGTTACCGCCGAAATGTTGGCGGCAAAAACGGTAGAGAAGAGAACGACATATCCAAGGCTGCGGCTGGCCATAATGTAATCTTCCATCGTGCGCACGGCGTAGCGTGTGCTCCAGAAGCCGATGACAATAATCAACAACATGTAGACGATCAGGGTCCCGATTACCCACGCTAATTGAACGGACATTATTTACCCCCTCCTGAACTCCCGCAAAAAATTTTCAATTGAATAAAATTAATATGAAAAAATTAGGTAAAAATTAAATAAAAATTTATACTTTTTTATAGTTCAGGTTCTTCCCACAGAAAAATAGTGGTTAAAATAACCAGCAGCCAGCCCACCGCCCAGATAATTAAATGATAAATCATCGGCCAGGTGAACCATCCGAAAATAAGCGGCTGCTTAGTTCCCCACCACCACCAGTCAACGCGTAGTATACACATCAGCAGCACGGCGGACACGATGCTCATCAATATACCAGTTCGGCGCTGCTTATCCGGTAACCGGCTCATTTTCCCATCTCCTCCTTTCTTCCCGCAGTTTGTATCGCTGGATTTTTCCGGCGGCGGTTTTCGGCAGTTCCTCCACAAATTTGATCCAGGCCGGAACGTTGTAACCCGGCAGCCTCCGGCGGACATGCTCTTTTAATTCCTGATCCAGCTCTTCCGAGGGAGAAACCCCCGGTTTTAAAACCACAAAGGCCATGGGTTTATCCAGTCCGTCCCGATCTTTGGCGCCGATTACCCCGCTTTCCAGGACGGCTTCATGTTCGATGAGGACATTTTCAATTTCAACGGGCGTAACCCATTCCCCGCGGCACTTGAAAGCGTCGTCCGCGCGCCCCGAGTACCAGTAGTAGCCTTCCTCATCGGCGTAGTAACGGTCCCCTGTATTGAACCACTCCCCGATCATCACCTCTTTTGTCTTTTCGTGCTTGTTCCAGTAATAAGCGGCAGTGCTCTCTCCCCGCACCATCAGAATGCCGGTATGGCCGGGAGGGAGTGTTTTTCCTTCTTCGTCCACAATCTTCACATCGTATCCTTCCACCGGCCTTCCGCTGCTCCCCGGCTTAACCTGGCTGGGGCGGGAAGAAATATATATGTGCAGAACTTCCGTGCTTCCGATCCCGTCTAAAATTTCGATTCCAAATCTTTCTTTCCAACGGTTGAAGACCGCTGCCGGCAGGGGTTCGCCGGCGGAAACGCACAGCCTGATGCAGCGCAAAGGAAACCTCTTTTCAATGTCGGGAATGGCTAAAGCGGCGGCATAAAAAGTAGGCACGCCGTAAAAGAGGGTGACCCGGCAACGCTCGGCGGCCGCCAGAAATGGCTCCGGCCTGGGAACGTCCGGATAAAGCACGGTTGCTCCTCCCACCCGGAAAGGAAACATCAGGCCGTTGCCCAATCCATAGGCGTGAAACAACTTGGAAACGGAAAGGGACACGTCGTCCGGCCCAATATTGAGAATGTTCCGGGCATATAACTCACAGCAATAAATCCAGTCGTGATGAAGATGAACGACTCCTTTTGGCTTTCCCGTACTCCCGGAACTGTACAGCCAGAAGGCCGCATCGTCCCTGCTCGTCTCTACGGGCGAAAGTTCCTCGTGAGCACTCAGCAATATTTCCGCGAGGGAAAGGTAACCCTCCGGGGCGGCGCCCTGAACAACAATATGCTTTACGAAACGCAAAAACGGCTTTATTTGCGCCACCATTTCCAGCATGCTTTCCGGCACCACCAGTACTTTTGCGCGACTGTCATTCAACATATAGGCGTAGTCGGCGGGAGTCAGCCGGTTATTGACAGGGATCGGAACCGCCCCTATTTTCATGGCGCCAAAGTACCCGTAGACCAATTCAGGCGAGTCGGGCAGCAGAAGAAAAACCCTGTTTTCCCTTTCCACACCCAGTTCCTGTAGGGCATTGCCGAATCTGTTCACCATCTCGTAAACTTTTCCGTACGTGATCGTTTCCTCGCCAAAGTAGATAGCCGGACGGCTGGCGCGCCCCTCCTCCACGTGACAGTCGACAAAGGTCTGAACAAGGTTGTAGTTTTCCGGAAGATCAAACTTTACCAACTCCAAACACCTCCGCCAAAGATTGACCGGTAGAAATTTATCCGGTTGAAAACTGGTCTTTTTCTTCGGAGCATCCCTTCAAGCAATACTTTTTCATTTTTCCGATGAGTGTGGGATGGGGAATACCCAATTTCCGAGAAGCGTCTCTTATGCCGTGGGAGCTCTTTAGGGCTGCCTCGATCACCCCCTTTTCAATGCTTTCCAGCACTTCCCGCAAAGAACCGTACTTGATGCAATCAATAATTCCGGATAAAGAAAATGTGGAAAGTAAATTCGTTCCCCCGTCTGAGATCGCCGTTTCAGCCTTAATGTACTCCGGCAACAAGTCGGGAGTAATTTCTTCCTGACTGCTGACCAAAACCAAACGGTGCACCAGATTGGCCAGTTCGCGAACGTTCCCGGGCCAGCTGTAAGCCAGCAGGGTCTTGAAAGTCTCTGGGTGAAACTTGCGGGAAATCCTGTATTTCTGACCGTAAACGCGCAGATAATGCCCCAAAATCAAAGGTACGTCCGCGGGGCGCAGGCGCAACGGAGGAACCTCCAGGGAAACGACGTTAAGGCGGTAATACAGGTCGGGACGGAAACGTTTTTTATTCACCAGCGCCAGGAGATCCGCATTGGTGGCGGCTAAAATGCGCACGTTTACCGGTGTTGCGCGCACGCCACCCAGGCGCAACACTTCCTGATCCTGAAGCACGCGCAGCAGTTTGGCCTGCATTTCCAAAGGCAGCTCCCCCACCTCATCCAAAAGGAGAGTGCCTCCGCTGGCCGCCTCGAAAAACCCTGCCTTGCCCCCGGCGCGCGCCCCGGTGAAGGCCCCCGGTTCGTAACCAAAGAGTTCGGACTCGGCGAGTTCTTTGGGCAGGGCCGCACAATTGATTTTAAGAAAGGGCTTGTTCCGGCGCGGGCTTAGTTTGTGGATGAGCTCGGCAATAATCTCCTTTCCCACACCCGTCTCGCCGGTAATCAGCACAGTGGCGTCGGTCACGGCAACGCGCCGGGCGATCTCCACCACCTTCTGCATGGCCTGGCTGTTGTAAACCATTCCCAGGCTGCGCAGCACGGAATCCAGGTCGGCCTTCTCGGAAAACTGCCCTCCCCTCAGGGCAGAAAATCGCTGCAGCTGCGCCATATTCCGTACAGTTGTAATCATGTATTTGATCTGTTCTTTTTGATTGATGATGGGAACGCTGGTGACCAGCACCGTATTTCCCGTGTTCACCACCTGGACGTCCGTCAATTCGTTTTTTTCGCACCGGGCCCTTTCCGTAACCGCCTGGTACTGAAAGATCCCGTTTTCAAAGAGCTGGCTAATGGGCCGGTGAAGAAAGCAATCGGGGGCGAGGCCGACCACTTTCTCCATCGCCTTATTAACCCAGAGGCCAATCCCTTCCCCGTTGGTAATCAATAAACCGTCTTTTTGTTCGTGCAGGCAGTTTTCCAGGTCATTAAGCTTGAGCTCCGCTCTTTTCTGGCCATCCTGGCCCCCGCTCCGCTCCTTACTTTCTGCCCTTTGGGAAACAACAAATCCCCCGGCCGTGATTATGTTCGCCTTTGGAAAATCACAGCGCAATGATTGCCCCACCTTCACCCACCTCCTAAAAAATGCGTTTTTTATCAAAATTACTTTTTTAATCCTTCGGGTCAGAGTCAAAAAAAGAAAATCTTAAAACCAGGAAGAGCAAAAAACAATTCTATCTGGAGTCTCGTAAACTAGCAAAAACCATGCCAATGGCCTGAAAAATAGAAAATCTCTAAAATTACTAATTTTCTCCGGATTAATTTTCTGCCACCTTTCCTGTCACTGGTCGAAATTAAAACCGGCTTTCCCCCGCAACCTTCTCTGACCAAGCGCCGAAATACTTTGAAATATTGTGAAATGGTCTAAAAACTGACCGCACGCACCAAAATCCCCCCGAAGAAGCATAATTCCCGCCGAGGTAAGATGCTCTCAATCTCCTCAATATTCCTTCTGATTTCCCTTTTTAAAAAAGAATCCGACGGGGGCATCTTCAAACAAGCCGTTTCTTTCTGAAATGATGCTTAAAAAATCACCCGTCGGCAGGCACAGTTGCTATACCCAATTGACAGCTTTTTTCCTTCTGCAGGAACGAACGTAGTAAAAGCGCAGGCTAAAAATCAGGAATGAACACGATCCTTTTCGTCAGCGCACCGGAATGGGAGGCTTTTAAGGCTTCTTCAAGCTGGCTCATCGGCCTTACCTCAATAAAGGGTTTTATTTTTATTTTTTCATCCAGGACCATTTGCAAAACTTCCGGGTAGTATTTAGGCAGGCAACCCCAGGTGCCGATAATCTCGGAATCGAAGGCCATCAGCCGGGAGAGCATGTATTCTACTTTTGCCGTGCCATAGCCAACCACCACCAGCTTGCTTACGAAGGTGAGCAACTCGAGGCCGATCTCCTGGCCCATTTTCGAGCCGGTGCACTCAAAAATTTTCAGGCCCCACGAAGGAAGCTTTTTCCCTTTAGAGTAGCTCCTGAATTCTTCCCGGACATCTTTGACGCTTTTGCCCAAGGTGCTGATGGCGTAAGTGGCCCCGTACTGGAGGGAGCGCTCCAGCTTCTCTTTGTTCCGGGCGATGGCAATTACTTCTTTTGCGCCCATGACAGACGCGATTTGCGTCATGTAGACGCCGATGCCGCCCGTGGCGCCAATGACTACGACGACATCCCCTTCCTGGATTTCCGCCCTCTTTGCCGCCTGGTAAGGGGAAGTAATGGCGTCGGCCACCACGGCCAGGTATTCTAAAGGCATCCCCCTCCTGTCTTCGACCACGCAGAGATCCGCCGCCGGCACGGGAATATGGCTGGAAAATCCCCCGTAGATGCCGAGGCTGTTCCCGGGCATGGCCTGCTTCAAGCAGCGGTTCCCCCGGCCGGAGGCGCAGATGGGGCAGTTGTTGCAGGGCATCACCGCCGGAACAATTACTTCTTTGCCAATTAATCTTTCTTCGCCGGCGACCACCCGGCCGGAAATCTCGTGGCCGAGGGTGAGCGGCGGCTTGGTTACCGTCGGCACGCCGTCGTAAAAGTAGCTGACGTCCGTGTGGCAGACGCCGCACCCGGCAATCTCCACCAGCGCTTCGCCGGGCTTTAGTTCGGGAACGGGAATATTGGTCCGCACCAATTTCCCGGGTTCGACCATCTGCCAGGTTTCAATTTGGGAAGGCACAGCCACTTTAACCTACCTCCTTGTTCTGGAAATTGTTCTGGAAAGTAATTTTATCTGCCCTGCCAGACCGGCTTGCGCTTTTCCAAAAAGGCCTGCAGGCCTTCCAGCGCATCGTGAGTTTGCATTAACTCTTCCAAATAAACGCGGTCGATTGCTTTTATCCCGTTCGTAAAGTCTTTATTTAATCCTGCTTTGACGGCCTTCTTGGTTAATTTCAAAACGACCGGGCTCAAGGCCAGGAACTTCTGAAGATACTCTCTTACAGAGCCGGCAAAGCCCTCCTGGGGCAGCACCTTGTTCACCAGCCCAAGCTGCTCTGCCCGGGGGGCATCAAAAACCTCCCCGCTGAGCAGCAGTTCCATTGCCCGCGGCCAGCTTAAAAGGCGGGGCAAAAAGTAACAGGCGATGGGCGGGAAAACGCCGACGGTGATTTCGGGCTGCCCAAATTTCGCCTTTTCCGCGGCCAGCACCAGGTCGCAGGCAAGCACCAGTTCGTAGCCGCCGCCCAAGGCCGCTCCGTTAACTGCCGCGATAATGGGTTTGTCGATTGCCATCATGGTCAAAAAAATCCGGTCAAACACGTCAATCATCGCACCCACCTTCTCGGGGGTGTGGTCGGCCACGTCTACCCCTGCCGAAAAGGCTTTGCCCTCCGCACTGAGCAGGATCAGCGCCCCGGGCTCCTCCTTGGCCTGCGTCAAGGCCGCGACGAGCTCCTCCATCATCGGGATGGTCAGCACGTTCACCGGCGGCCGGTCCATTTTTATTTCGATTACGCCGCCCTCGCTCCTCATCTTGATAAACTGGGCGTCCAAAACAAAACCTCCTTTCCTTTCAAGAGCCGCAAAAGGCGGGGCGCAAAAACCCCGCCCGCCTTTGCCTTTCTATTCTTTGCGCGGCGGCATTACCGCGTCGATGAGCTCCTGGGTAAACGGCTTTGCTTCGGCTATCCATCTCCGGTACTCGATAAAGTCGATGAGGTCCTTGCCGGTCAGTTTCCGGTTGTTAAAGGCGTTAAAGCCCAGGTAGGCCTCGCTCATCATATTGGCGGCCAGCCAGTGGCGGCTGGGCAGCTTGGCCTGGTCCCAGAAGAACTTCTTTTTCGCCCGGATGCCGTCGATGGACATCATCAGACAGTGCGGGAAGAGATTGGTAAACTTCCAGACCAGCGCGTTTACTTCGGCATCCAGCAGGGAGAAATCTACCGTGCACTCTTTTATTTTCGCTTTGGCCTCCTCCGCCGCCGGCCCGGTTACGAAGTCCCCGTAAACGATCTGGCCGTTCTCCACAAACCGGTCGGTAATCACCTGCGGGTTGGGGATAAATTTGCCGTCGTGCTTTAAAACCGGCACGGCCTTAATGATTAAGCCCCACAGGACGGCCTTGTAGGCGCTGATCATTTCACAGGAGATACAGCTCCACATCCCCCGCTCCATCCCCAAAAACCAGGGGAGAAAATCGGTGGCGCCGCCCACCGGGGCAGAGCCGTGCCGCGGCCCTGCCTGCCCGAAAACGGCCAGGTCCGAAGCGACGGTGAGGTCGCAGGCGGTGCCGATCTCCTGCCCACCGGCCACGCGCATGCCGTTTACCCGGCAGATGACCGGCTTTTTGCAGTTCAAGATGGCGTCCACCATCCCGTTGAAAAGGTCCATGTACAGGGCGTATTCCGACGGGTTGAATGAATAATACTCGGCGTACTCCTTGGTGTTGCCGCCGGTACAGAAAGCCTTGTCCCCCGCCGCGGTAAAGACCACAGCGACCACCGAACGGTCCATCGAAGCCTTATGGAACCCGGCGATGACCCCCTTGACCATCCTGGTGGTGTAGGAGTTGTACTGGGCGGGATTATTGAGGATCACCCAGGCGCTGTAGAGCCCCTCCACGGGGTTCCCTTTTGGATCGAGGACAGGCCTTTTTTCATAGATAACGCATGGCGGCTCAGCACCGAAAAATTCATCCCCAAAAATATCGTGGTTTTTTACGTCCGTTTGACGCGGCCACTTGTTAAGATCCATAAAATATATCCCCCTTTTTTAATTTTTCGCATTATAGTAAACGCTGAAAACCATGTCAAATTGTACCCTGTCAGGCTTTATGATTACCAAGAACAAATTCGTAGGTCAGCTGGCCGTCGGGCAGCGTCACCACCAGGGGCTTTAACTCCATGCCCACTTTTATTTCGTCCTCCGCCACGGTGCTGCCCAGCCTTCCAAACACCTTGACTTCCCCGAAGTCCACCAGGGCAAGCGTGTAGGGTACGTCCGCCTCAAACCCGGCGGGTGCGTAGTTCACCCTGGTAAAGCTGACAAGCTTTCCCTTTTCGGGGATCTTCTCCCACTGCATGGCACTGCCCAGGCAGCCGGCGCAGTCCGCCCGCGGCGGAAAATAGATCCGGCCGCAGCCTGAGCACCTGGTGGCGAAAAGCTCTCCCTGGACCAACCGGTCCACAAACCCGGCCACTTTTGTCAGGGCAGTATAGCTCTTGTGCCCGAACTTTTCAAATCCCACGCGCCCTACCTCCCCAGGATGATTACGTTGCTGTAAATGCCCACGCCGCCAATGTTTTGCACGAGACCCACTTCGGCCCCCGGAACCTGCATCGGCCCGGCCTCGCCGCGCAGCTGCAGGACGATGGTGCGCACCTGGGAGCCGCCGGTGGCGCCTATGGGGTGCCCCTTGGAGAGGAGGCCGCCGTCGACATTCACCGGAATCCGGCCGCCGATCTGGGTCTCGCCTGCGCGGAGCAGATCGGTTCCTTTTCCCGGCTCGGCAAAGCCCAGGTCTTCGTAGGCCAGCAGTTCGGCGATGGTGAAGCAGTCGTGGACTTCCGCCACGTCGATGTCCCGCGGGGAGAGGCCGGCCATTTGATAAGCTTCCCGGGCGGCCAGGCGGGTTACCTCCAATCCTTCCAGGCTGTCCCTGCCGGTTAAGTTCATGGAGGCGGAAGCCGCCCCCAGGCCCAGAATCCAGACCGGTTTTTCAGAGATCTCTTTCGCCCGGACGGCGTTCGCCAGGATCAGGCAGGAAGCCCCGTCCGCATTGGCGCAGCAGTCGTACACCTTCAAGGGGCTGGCCACGACGCCGGCGCTCAGGCACTGCTCTTTGGTGACTTCTTTGCGGAAGACGGCCCGGTCGTTCAAGGCGCCGTATCTGGACGCCTTCACTCTGACGAGGGCGAGGTCCTCCTCGGTGGTTCCGTACTTTGCAAAGTGGGCCCGGGCGTGCATGGCGTAATAGGCGGGCATCATCGTCCCGAAGGGGGCCTCCCACATGATGTCGGCCCCCCGCCCCATCCTTTCCTGGGACTCGGCCGAAGACAGTTCGGACATTTTTTGAAAACCGATCACGGCCACTATGTCGTGCAGCCCCGCCTTAATCAGGGAGTAGGCCACCCGCACGCCCGTCGTTCCGGAGGCGCAAATGTTTTCCAGCACAAAAGTTGGTTGCGGGTTCAAACCCAGGTACTCGGCAACCATGCCCGCCGGACTGCGCTGCTTGTCGTACTCCGGGGCCGAGCAAACCAGCGACGCGCCGATTTCCCGGGGGGTAATCCCGGCATCCCGCACGGCCTCGGCAAAGGCCTCAAAAACCATCTCCCTCACCGCACCGGGGTAACTGCGCACAAAGGCGGTCTGTCCCACGCCAATGATTGCTACGTCTTTGTTCACCCTTAATCCCCCCTTCACAGCATGACCATCCCGCCGTCTATGCAGATGGTCTGGCCGGTGATGTAACGGGCGCCGTCGGAAGCCAGAAAAACCACCGCCGGCGCAATTTCTTCCGGCTCGGCGAAACGGCCCATCGGGATGCGTTCTAAATATTTGTCTTTAAAACGGGGATCGGTGGCGATGGTTTTCGTCATTTCGGTAATGGCCATGGGGGAGATGCAATTGACGGTAATCCCGTATTTGGCCAGTTCTTTGGCCGCTGATTTGGTCAACGCGTGGACCCCGCCCTTGGCGGCGGTGTAGTTTACCTGGCCGATAGTGCCGAGCAGCCCGGCGGAGGAAGTAACGTTGATGATCGCCCCGCTTTTTCTCTCCATCATCGGCCCGGCGACGGCCTGGATGCAGTTAAAAGTGCCCTTCAGATTGACGTCGATGACCTCGTCCCACTGCTCTTCGGTTATCTTCCAGAGCATGGCCGGCCTGCTTACCCCGGCGTTGTTGAAAAGGATGTCGATTTTCCCGAAGGCTTCCAGGGTGCGCTCCACCATTTGCCGGACCTGCGCCCGGTCGGCCACGTCCGCCTGCATGACCAGCACCCGCCGCCCGGTTTCCCGGCAACCCATCACCACCGCGTCGTCTTCTTTGATCCGCCGGCTCACCAGGGTTAAGTCGGCTCCGGCCCGGGCAAAAGCCAGCGCCACTGCTTCGCCGATTCCCTGCCGGGCGCCGGTTATGATGGCCACCTTGCCCGTTAACAAAAAGGCACGCCTCCTTTCCATAGTCATAGTCATAGTCTCTCGGAAACTCCTCTTGCTTGACATCCACGGGGCTCAGCGCCCCGTTATTTTTTTCACCCCCAAATTTTTGGAGG
>DYES01000035.1 GCA_020725585.1 Desulfovirgula sp. | reverse complement strand
TAACAAGACTTCCTGCCAGATTGTGGGAATTCCCCACTCGTTCATCATCCGCCACGGGCTCATCCCCGTGCCGCCCCCTGCGCCGTCCACAATCAGCAAATCAAGGCCGGCCACGGAAGCCAGCTTAACAGCCAGCGCCAGGTCTTTTGGCCGGTAGGCGCCGGTTTTTAAAAAGATAAACCTGGCTCCGGCCCTGCGCAACTCCTCGACCCGCCGGCAAAACTCCTCTTCGTTCACCATGCCCACCCGCGAATGTCTTTCAAATTCTTTAAACGCCCCTTTGCTGAAGGCAATCTGCACTGCTTCTTCCTCGGGGTCGGGCAGAACGATGTAGCCGCGCTTTTTGAGCATGAGCGCTTTTTCCAGGCTATTGACCTGCACTTCTCCGCCGATGCTCTTGGCTCCCTGACCCCACTTCATCTCCACTGCTTCGACACCCAGATCGCTAATGGCATATTCCAGAACACCCAGGCGCGTATCTTCCACGTTGGCCTGCACCGCGATGGCGCCGTAGCCGTCGTACCATTCCCGAAAGGCCCTGACCCGCCGGGCCAACTCGGGCGATTTGACTACCCGGCCATTTTTTATTTGCGCCTCGGGGTCCATTCCACACACATTTTCGCCTACCGTAATGATCGTCCCGCTAATGGCGGCTCCAGCGGCTAGACCTTCCCAATTCTGAGCCGCCACTTTCGTTGAACCCATGGCGCCGATAATCACGGGCAGCTTCACCTTGATCTTGTTTTCGCCGGCGCCGATTTCCCTTTCCACACGCACCGCCGGGAAAATAGCCCGGTCGCTGTCCGGTTCGATACCCTCGGCGCCGACGGCGGTGCCCAGAATATTAAAATGGGAAAAGTCGAGCGGGTAATCTTTCTCCGCCGCCGCCGAAATTAACCCGAAAGGCCGGGGGTAGATGATCTCTTTGCCCCTTACGGCGGAACGGCCGATTTCGCACATTCCTTCGCAGCCGTCCTGGCACGCGGAGCACATTCCGCTAAAAGGGGATACGGAGCGGGGGGTGCGGTTTCTGGTCTCCGTGGCATCGGAAGCATTTGGGCGACTGTAGCTCATGAGCAATTCTCCTCCTCTTTGAGGTAATCCGGCAACTTTGCTGGGGAAATTTCTGCGCCCTTAAGGACACACGAGTGTTCTTCACTTTGGAAAATTTCCCCATGATTATTAACCTTCCATTAAGCCAAAACTCCCCTGCTGTTCGTCTTGCCCCGCTTCCCATGAACCTTACGGACGAACAGCAGGTTCCGGCTTTAAACAAAGGTTATAGCCATTATTTGCCTTTAAGCAAACAAGTTGAATTATAAATTATAACCAGACGGACCTTTCAAAAAGCGTTAGGGTTGTCCCCAATCCTTTTTCAAGTGCGTTGCGGTAAATCCGGTAAGCTTCACCTACGTCAGCGATGCCCAGTCCAATCGGTCGGAATACAATCACCTCGTCTTCCCTCTCCCGTCCGGGCTTTTGCCCGGTGATTATCTCGCCTAGCTCGGCGTAGATCTGTTCATCTTTAATCAGACCCTCAAAATAAGCCCTGGCCAGGGCGACGACCCGGTAGTGCTTCACTTCCTCCCAGTCATCAACGACCAGCTTGTCTGCGCGCAAATAAACATCCAAACAGGCATCGTGGCTGGCCACGTCGGCAAAAAAACAACCCGGTTTGAGCAACTCCCAGCGCACGTACGGTTCGGTCGCCAGGGTAGGGGTGGTCACTACATCACCTTCCCGGACGGCTTCTTCCGCTGAACCGGCCACTTCCGGCGCAATTCCGTATTTTGTCCTGATTTCTTCGGCAAATTTTACCGCCTGGTCGGCGCGCACATCAAAGAGAACAACCTTCCGCACTTTCTTTAAGACGGTTAAGATCGCTTGCAGCTGGGTCCGCGCCTGCACTCCGCAGCCGATTACCACCACCACTTGCGCGTCGGCACGGGCCAGGTACTTGGCTCCCAGGCCGGTCACGGCGCCGGTGCGCATGGCGCTGATCACGGTTCCGTCCAGCACGGCCAGAGGGAGGCCAGTTTCCGGGTCGTTTAAAATAATCAAGGCCGTAGCGCGCGGCAAACCGCGGTATACATTGGCGGGAACGCTGGGTATCCACTTGATGCCGGCCACGTGAAAATTTCCGCCCACGTAAGCCGGCAACGCCATAATCCGTCCTTTCTTTTCCTCCGTCAGGTGATCACTGCTCCACCGCAGGCTGATTTTATTCGGGAGGATGCATTGTCCCCGACCATACAGAGAAAAAACCTCTTCCATGGTCGCGATGGCCGCGGCCATATCCAAACCGCCGGCGGCAATTACTTCCTCCTGGCCCAGATACAAAAATTCGTGTTTTCCCATCAGACATGCCCCTATTGGATTTTTCAAAAAGTCTTTTTTTAAAAAAGTCTATTGGACAGACCATAAGATTTTAAAAAAAATTACTGCTGGTTCCTCTCTTCCTCCGCCAGCGCCTTAAACAACTGCTCCCGGGCATAATACAGGTGCTCGCGCATTAGCAGGGAAGCGTTTTTTTCGTCCCGCCTGGCAATTGCCTCGAATATGGCCATGTGCTGACGCATGTAATTTTCCGCCACTTCCGGGTTGGCAAACTGGCGCCGGCGGGCATTTAACATAAAATTTTCAATGAGGTCGGAAATTAGATTCATAATTTTTACCAGCACGTTATTTTTGGTAGCTACGGCAATGGCATAATGAAATTTAAGGTCGGCCTTGGTAAGATTTTCTACCTCCTTCTGGACGCGCATCGCCTCCAGTTCTTTCTGGATGCGCTTGATATCGTTGTCAGTCGCCCGCCTGGCAGCCAGCCCGGCGGAAGCCTCTTCCATAATCTGCCGGACCTCAAAGATCCCGGCAAAGTTATTGCTATCGGTAGTTAACAAAAAGGTGAGCAACTCAATTAAATCGGACAGCTGGGGCTCTTTGAGTACCGTCCCCCCGCGGGGCCGGGACTCGATGATCCCTAATATTTCCAGCACCTTAAAAGCCTCCCGCACGGAAGAGCGGCTTACCTGCAGACGCTCGGCCAGCTCTCTTTCCGGAAGCAGCTTGTCTCCGGGCACTAACACTTTTTCCGCAATCAGATTCTTGATCTGATCAATCACTTCTTCGTAAACCTTTTTAGTTCTAATCGGCTTAAAGATATCGTTAGGATTACCCACAGGCAACACCGCCTAGAAGTCGCTTCCGGCGCGACGAGTTTTAGACGAGGTTTTAAATTATCCAGCGAGATCCATTTGCTTTGGCCGTTTTGGCCTGACCATTAGTACTATGGTTTAACTATTTCTCTAGGCAACAGAAAATTCCTTCCGGCGAAAACAAAAATTATAAAGTTTTTCCAAGGCTAAAAATCATTTTTGCTTAAGCCATTGTCCTTCACCTGGTAAAAAACTTTTAAAAATAATTGATCGTAATCCCCCCGTCGATAAGACAGGCACAGCCTGTAATCCAACCGGCCTCGTCCGAGGATAAATACGCCACCAGGGAGGCCACTTCCTCCGGCCTGCCGAATCTACCCAGCGGAATGTGCCTTAAGCGCAATTCCCTGGCGACAGGGTCGTCTTTAAACAAATATTCAGTCAGGGGGGTTTCAATGGGTCCCGGGCATACGGCGTTTACTCTGATCCCCTGGCGGGCGAACTGAACCGCCAGGGAACGGGTGAGGGCCACCACGGCGCCTTTGGTGGCCGTGTACGCGTCCTGGGGAACGGTGCAGCCGACAAAGGCAACAATGGAACCGAGGTTAATAATTACTCCGCCGCCGTTCTTGATCATGCGGGGAATTCCGTACTTGCAGCAAAGGTACACCCCTTTAAGATTGACGGCCACCACTTTATCCCATACTTCCTCGGGAATATCGATCACCGAAGTGTCCGCCGGCGGCATAATTCCCGCGTTGTTGACCAGGATGTCGACCCGCCCGAAAACCCGCTCGGCCAGGTCATACATGCCTTGCACCTGGACCGCACTGGTGACGTCGGCCAACGCAAGAACAGCCTCACCCCCTTTGTCCTGAATCATTTGCACGGTTTCGGCAGCCGGACCCTCGCTTACGTCGTTAACCACCACTTTGGCTCCTTCTGCGGCCAGGCGCAAGGCCGTCGCGCGCCCCAGGCCGCTTCCCGATCCGGTAATGAGCGCCACCTTATATTGCAGCCGCAATTTAACCACTTCCCCGTAAACAGATTTGGCACCAGATTTTTAAACATATTTAAATTTGTTCAAAATAGCGTTTCTTCTCCCAATCGGTGACCACCCGGAAATATTCACTAAGTTCGTTTCTTGCATTGGTGAGATAATGTTTTACTACGGCGTCGCCAAAAGCTTCCCGGACTACCTGGCTTTCTTTAAACAACTCGATCGCCTCCACCAGATTGGCCGGAAGCCGGCGGGCGCCTTCCACCTTGTACCCGTCCTGATCGATCACCGGCGGAATTTCAGGCTCGGTCCGGTTGACAATCCCTTGCAGGCCCGCCGCAATCAGCGCCGCCTTCGCCAGGTAAGGATTGGCGTCGGCACCGGGCGCACGGAACTCAATCCGCCGGCTCTTGCCGTGCCCGGCCACGCGCAGGGCGACGCAGCGGTGATCAAAACCCCAGGTTACGTTGGTGGGGGCAAAAGAACCCGTCACAAAACGTTTATAGGAATTCACGTAAGGGGCGCAAAATAAGAAGAACTCATTAATCCAGGTGAGCAGCCCGCCGAGAAAATGCCTGGCTACAGCAGACAAGTTGTATTTTTCTTCCGCGCTCCAGAAAACGTTTTGCCTTTTTTCCACATCCCAAAAACTGCAGTGGACATGCATGCCGTTTCCTGAATCATGGTTGGCGTATTTCGCCATGAAGGTCGCCAGCAAACCCTTCTGGACGGCCATTTCTTTTAAACCATTCTTGTATATTGCGTGCCTGTCCGCCATTTCCAGAGCGTCGGCATACCGTAAATTGATCTCCATTTGCCCGTAGCCCCACTCCCCCTTTTGCGCCTCCACCAGGATGCCGGCCTTCTTCAAATTGTTCCGTACGTAGTTGAAAAACCAATCGTTATTCGTATTCATGTAGATGGAATAGTCGCCGATATAGTTGAAAAGGGGGACCAGGTTGTTGTAGCCCTTTTCCTGGGCGCTTTCCGGGGTTTCTTTGAAAATGAAAAACTCCAGCTCCGAAGCGGTAAACGGCTCAAAACCCATTTTCCTCGCTCTCTCTACCTGGCGCTTAAGAATCGTCCGGGGCGCCACTTCCACCAGGCTCCCGTCCTCAGCGCAGATGTCGCACATGACAAAAGCGGTTTTTTCACACCACGGATAAAGGCGCACAGCATTTGGATCGGGAACTAAAAAGACGTCGTGAAACCCTTTGTGCCAGTTGGTCAATTCAAACTGCTCCAGGTCCAGGTTGCGTTCAATGTCCCAGGCCAGATTGGCCGCGGTGACGCCGATGCCGTCCTTGCCTTCCTCCAAAAAGTACTCGCCGGGCACGCGTTTCCCGAAAAGCCTTCCCTGCATGTCGCAACCGGCCAGGATGACCGTCTCGATTTCACCTTCGGCGATCATTGCCGCTAACTGTTCCATGCTCAATTTTCCCATGTTTCTTTAAGTGCACCTCCAAAAGGTCTTAAAAAACAGTTTTGTTCTCTTTTTTCTGTCGCCCGGCTCTTTTTGTCCAACGGCCTGAAAATTTGGTTTTAAAGGTCCAGCCCGTACAGCTCCTCCGCGTTTTTATACATGACTCTTTCCGCCAGCCACTTTCCGTAGTCGGCCCCGATCACCGCCTCGTCAACCAGGCGGCCAACCAGGGATTCCAGGGAGCGCCTGGCCAGCTTTCCACCCAACCAGTTCATCTCGGGCACATTAAATCCGTCCGATCCGTACATAATCTTATTTAGGGGCGCTATACTGATGATCCGGCCCAAAATTTCTTCCAAATGAAAAGTAACGTAGGGATTTAGAAAAGAAAAGTCCAGGTAAACATTTTCCAGGGCCCGGCAAATGCAAGCCGCCTCCTCGACCCAGGGGTACCCGGCATGAACCAGAACCACCGGAACCCCTCGATATCTTTTTTCCTTTAAAACGGGAAAAAGAAGTGAGGGCCTGACCTGGTCAAACTTAATATCGACGTCGCCAAAGCCCGTATGGATCTGGAAAACCTTCCCGTATTCCCCCGCCAGCGTAATAGCCTCTAAAACTAAATGGTCCCTTACCAGTTTTGGCACCGGCTGATTCTCCTCACAGGCGCTGGTGAAAGCCCTTTTGAACCCGGCGAAGCCGCAGTCCTCCAGGCTCAGCCCCGAACGGTAGGCGATAATGGATTTTAAGCCCACCACCCGGGCCTGCTTTAGCCTGTCGGCCAGCGTATCGCGATAGCGCTTAAGAAAAGTTTCCCAGTCCAGCCTTTGCCTCCAAAGCTCATCAATCACCGGCTCAATCCGGATTACTTCCCAAACAGGCACACCGGCGCAAGTCCTGAAGTCAGCCCTCTGGAGAGCCGGGAAGGCAAAATCAACCACCATTCCCTGCAGGCGGATATCCCGAAACAGCATCCCGGTATACTGATCTAGCTCCTGCGCCAGCACCCTCCTGCGCGCCAGCGCCTCTTCGGGCGGGCAGCGGAAAATTTGCGCCAGCTCCCGGCAGAGAAGGGCGATTAGAACGGTGGCGGGCCTCCCGTCAACCGTGTATGTTTTTTTCCCGGGGGGCATTTCGTGGACGCTTTTATAAAGAGTGAAAAGTTCTTCCCAGTCTTCCACTGTCTCAGGCCGGCAGTCAAGAAACGGGTGGGCATGTGCGTCTATTAGCGGAACATCGCTTAAATCAACAATTCCCATTCTATTTACTCCTCACTGCTCGTTGCTCGCGAACTCTAAAATACCCGCCTTTAGCCTTTAGCCAAGGGTAAGGGTGTATTGAACCCCTGTGGGCTTAATATCGATAATGGCCCCCCGCAGGGCGCCCTGGTCGTAATCGCTCCCCGGGTTGATGCAAAGGGTTTTCCCGATTTTGGTTGCCCCTCTCCCCTCGTGGATGTGACCGTGCAGGGCCAAAAGCGGCTGGTATTTTTCGATGGCTTTGAGGACAGCCACGCTTCCCGCCGGGACCATTTTCATTTCCCCGCCCTCCATCACCGGCTTTAAATTTTTATCCAGCTCGGGCGTCAGATCCAGGTCGCTGTCGTACGGAGGGACGTGGAAGTTAAAAATGCATTTATCCATGTCGGATACCCTGGCGGCCAGCTCGTCGATTTTCTGCGTTAACTCCTCTTCGCTGATATCCCGCGGATATTGCCATCTGGTGGGGTGGCTATAACTGATGGAGATAATTTCAAATTCACCTATTTTCACTACGTGGCCGTCAATATTTTGCATTCTCCTAGAGGAATTTAAAAGCTCATCAATATAAAGAGGGTCGTCGTTGCCGGGCATGATGTAATACGGGATTTTCGTATCTTTTAAGCGTTCTTCAGCAAGTTTCAACCATCCTGTCATCGCTTCCAGGGCCTTTTCCTGAAAAATTCGGTCCACTTCCTCCTCGGTAAAACGCCCCAATTCATCTTCATTAACGTAAACAAAGTAAAATCCGGCGTTCCTTAAATTCTTCTCCAGATCCGCGAGGTCGCGCTCTTTCTTAATGGTCACCTTCGATCCGTAATACGTACAGCTGTACACGCCCTTTTTGTTTTTTACGATGGGCACAACCATCTTGCCGATTAAATCGCCGCCGCAAATCACGGCATCGGCCTCGTAAAATTTTCCGGCGTTTAAAAACTTGCGAAAGGTGACCTCCGACGAGTGCAGATCGGTGGCATAAAAAAGACGCATCACAGGCTCCTCCTTTAAATAAAGATGGATCTTTTTATAGCCGTCCCCTCCTGCCTGAAGAGGCAGGAGGGGGCCTTTTGTAAACGATCATTCGTCTTCTTACTCCGGCGGGATCTCCTTGAACTGCATGTCCAGGGCGACGCCACGCTGCCGGTAAATGTTCCTGGAAAGGTAGTAGGCAATAAAGGGCAGGACGGCAAATACCCCGACCAGGACCAGCATGGTGTAGGGCAGATCGCCCTTGGCGAACGGAATCAACAAATAAATGGTGATGGAGAGGCTGATCAGAGTGGTCACTACGCCTAAAATGGTCACCACGGGGATGCCCAAAAGACGGGACTTGACCACCGGGGGGGACGACTCAAACAGAATCTTGCGGCGGTAAGGGAAGACAATTCCGGCGATGCCCAGGAAAACCCACGCCACGAACCAGGCAAAGATTGTGTAGGCAATATTCGCCGTCCACGTCGGCGCGTAGATGTTCATTAAGAGGAAAATTTCAGCACCGACAATGGCCACGATAATGCAGTAAATGGGCGATCTGGTTTTCGGATCCACTTCGGCAAAAACCGGCGGGATCAAGCGGTCAAACGCCCAGGCAAAAATGTTCCGGGTGGGCCCGAAGCCCAGGCCGGCCGCCGAACCGTAGGTAGCCACGAAAAAGGTAATCGCAATGAGGAAAACGAAAAGCGCGCTCTTCGTCATGATGGCGACCATCAAAGTGGCAAAAGGCTCCGCCGAGCCCCAGGGATAAAGCTCGTGGCCGGTGTTAAAAAGGAACATTAAAGCGTTGGTGAACAGGGGGCCCCAGTTGGCGTAGGCCATGTAGTAAACCACAAACCAGCAAGTCATCTGAATAGCCAGAGAGCCAAATAAAGCCAGCAGCTGCGAGCGCTGGACGTTTCGAACCTCCCCGGCCAGGTTGGCGGAAAAGGTTGCGCCCAGGGTGTTCAGCACCACGTAAGTGGATCCGCCCATGATGGTGGCTACCAAGATAAATTTCAGGGGGTAGCCCCCGTCTGCCGCCGCTTTTAAGACATCGTCGTACTTAACGCCTGTCATGGCGTTCCAGTTGGCAATGAAGCCTGCGTTCCCTCCGCCGATAAAGCTGGCCACCAGGAAGGTAATTACCCCGGCTACTGCCATGACCAGCGTGAACCAGGCCAGGCCAATCATCCAGCGCGTTCCCCGGTAATAAATATAAAATATTGTGAGGATGGAAAGAGTGCCAATAATTGCCCGGACATGGGGGTTGTCGAAAAAGTTGGCCCAGTACAACAGGTTCTCGCTGTTATTTAACAACCACAGGCCGCGGAAAAAGTCTGCCAGCGACCACCGGATCCACCAGTCCGTAAGAATTCCCGTCCAGGAAATGGCCGTAAAGCTAATCATGAAACTGGACATCATGCCAATAGTAGGATGAAGAATGCGGCTGATGTAAATGTATTCCCCTCCGGAACGGGGCATCGAACAGGACAATAACCAGTACAACCCGGCAATAGGAAACATCTGTAAAACGGTTAATACTGCCCAGGGCATGTGGCACCCCGGGTAAAGAAACGGCGCCCACATAATGTAAACCATGCTAAATAAAAGACCGGGGTTAATTGTCGCGTAAACCAGCGTGTCCAGCGGGCTGACCTGCCTGGTTAAACCGGTCGCCTTCCTTAAAAATACATCCGTCCCTACAGACATATTCACCATTAACCTCCTTAAATTTACTTTATTTAGTCAGTGAAAATTTAAAGACTAATAGAGCTCCATATACTCGTTTCTTTCCCAGTCCGTTACGTAGTTAAATAATCTCTGGAGCTCGTAACGCTTTACGGTGGTGAAGACCTTTACAAATTCCTCGCCCAATAAATTGCACAGGGGGGCATCCGCCTCCAGAGCCTGCAGGGAAGTTTCCAGGTTGCGCGGCAATTTCGGCAGGTCTGGACATTCTTCCGCCGGGCCGCTGTAGTGGGGCATTTCCGGCGCCTTCCGGGACTGTATCCCCAGAACCCCGGCGGCAAGGCAGGCGGCGACAATCAGGTAGGGATTGGCAATTCCGCTGGGCAGGCGGTTTTCGATGTGCGTTCTCTCGTCAAAGCTATTCTTCACCCTGATCATGGCGCTCCTGTCCTCAAAACCCCAGCTGACGTTCGAAGGAGCAAAAGTATGGGGCTTGTACCGCTTATAACAATTATAAGTGGGCACCATCAGGGCCATTACTGCCGGAGCGTGTTCCAGCTGCCCATAAATAAAGTAGCGGCATAAATCACTGATCCCGTAGGGGTCGCTTTTATCCAGAAAAACGTTCTCCCCCGTCCGTTTATCGAGCAAACTCACGTGGATATGCGCTCCGCAACCGGCCTTGTCCGGATACGGCTTGGTCATGAAGGTGGCCAGCAAACCGGCGCGGTGGGCCAGCGCCTTCACGCCGTTTTTAAAAGTAAAACCTGCATCGGCGGCTTTTAAGCCTGTTTCCGGCTTGTAATTGATCTCATACTGAGAGGGGGCATATTCACAGTTGGCCGTGATAATGTCAATGCCAATTTCCGGCATCAGGCTGATAATTTCATCAATTACAGGCACATAAGTATTTCTGATGGGGTTAAAAATATGCACTCCCCCGAAAAGAAAATCCCTTGTTTTGCCGTCTAAAAGATAAAACTCAAACTCCAACCCTACTTTGGCCTCCAAGCCGAGGGCATCCAGCTCGGCAAGGACTTTTTTCAAAACGTAACGCGGCGCGGCCCTCAGCGGAGTCCCGTCGTCCCAATAGGTGTCGCAAATAAACCGGGCGGTTTTATCTGCCCAGGGTACCACGGCAGCGGTATCGAGATCGGGAAACAATTTTTGGTCGGCGTAATTCTTTTCTTCATTATAAAGGCTGCCGGGAACCACCGAAGAAGCGGAGTCGAGCGCCAGGGCCCCGCCATACATATTCAAGCCTTTTTGGGCATAGCCACGGGCGTTACGCAGGGGAACAATCTTGCACCGCACCCCGCCGTGCAGATCGGGCAACTCAAAACGCACCTTTTCAATGCCCTTTGCCATCCATTCTTCAATAATTGCGTTAAATTTTTTTTCGTCAAACATTTTCTTAACCTCCTTAGTTCCTGTATTCATGTTTTTAAAAAAGGTAAACCTGGATTCTCACCTCCTTCTCAGTAGAACATTCCTCATTTACTGGCAGCAAACATCAGCAAAACCCGGCTTTTCAGGACTGTGCGGCTATTTTTAAAAAGTTTTCAATAATCGCCGTACATATCTCATGATAACCGGCCATTTTTTCGGCTGTCTGACGAATCACTTCCGGGGGCCCAGACGCGCCGTGGACGGCTATGATTTCTTCGGGATACTGATTGACCCAATGAACAATGATCTCCTCGGTGGCCTCCAGGTGGAACTGAAATCCATATGCCTTCTTGCCAAGGCCAACCACCTGAGTGGAACAGGTTTCGGCAGTCACCAGAAGACTAGCGCCCAAAGGCAGCTCGTACATGTCATCGTGCCAGTGAAAAACTTCAAAACGCGTCGGGATTCCCCTCAAAATGGGGTCTGCTTGACCCTCCCGGGTTGCTTCTACCGGATACCACCCTTTTTCCACTCCCCGATTGCGGAAGACACTATACCCGGCCGCCCTGGCAAGCATTTGGGCGCCCAAACATATTCCTAAAAAAGGAAAGTCAACGAGTAAAGCCTTTTTCACCAGGTTTCTTTCCAACCTTAAATAGGGATGGCCCTGAAAGTCATCCACATTCATCGGCCCACCCAAAACAATCAAACAGCGGTAACCATCCAGCACTTCCGGGACAGTATCGTTATTTTCCATTAACCTTACATCCAATTCCCATCCGCGCCTGGTTAATATCTCCGCAAGCCTCCCGGGAGGATCGTTATGTGTTTGCTGGATAACTAGCGCCTTCATGAAAAGAACGCTCCCCAAAACACAATCTGACTTACTAAAATACAAAAAATAATCTTATGGTAACTTTAACTAATCATCATATGGTCTGACCTTATTGCAAATATATTCTTCATATTTTAGGATTTTCCTTCCTCAAAAAAAATTTTTTTAAAAAATTTTTTTATTTATAAATAGCCCTATAATAAACAAATGCTAAAATACAAAAATATTAATAATTAATACTGATAAGGACAATAAAAGATAATTCCTTTTACGGCAAACTCAACCGGGGTGCAAGAAAAAGAACCCCCCCCTTCACGAGGGGGTTCTTTTGAAGGATCAGTGACTTATTTGATTCTTTAATTTTATTTTATCTCTACGCTGGCCCCCTGCTCCTCCAGCTTGGCTTTGATCGCCTGGGCCTCTTCCTTGCTCACCTTCTCCTTCACCGGTTTGGGAGCGTTATCCACAAGCTCTTTGGCTTCTTTGAGCCCCAGGCCGGTAATTTCGCGGACCACCTTGATCACGTTAATCTTCTTGTCGCCCACAGAGGCCAGGATGACGTCAAATTCAGTCTGCTCCTCCTCCTCGGCGGCCGCCGGCGCGGCGGCGGCCCCGGCAGGCGCGGCGGCCGCAACGGCAACCGGCGCGGCGGCGCTCACGCCAAACTCTTCCTCGAACTTTTTGATTAGCTCGGCCAGCTCCAAAACGGTTAAGCCCTTGACGGCTTCAACGATTTCATTTACCTTCGACATTTTCGCTCCTCCTTAACTTAAAAAAGTTTTTATAAGATTCGGCCCTTTCTTTAATGCTTTGGTTCGACAGAGATCCACTCCGTTTACCCTGCAGCCTCCCCCGCCTTTTGTTTGCGGATGGCCTCCAGCGCATAGACGAGGTTTCTTAAGTTGCCCTGGAGAACGCTGACCAGGCCGTACAGGGGGGCCTGTATGCCGCCCAAAACCCTGCCAAGCAACACCTCCCGGGCGGGGAGGTCGGCCAGTCTGCGCACTTCCTTTGGCTCAATCATTTTGCCTTCCACTATGCCGCCCTTAATCTCCAGCTGCTTGTAATCGCGCATAAACTCGCTTAAGATTTTTGCCGGCGCAACCGGATCGGTTAAACCGAAGGCAATCGCCGTAGGGCCTTCCAGATAAACATCCAGGCCCTCCAGCCCCGCTTCCCGGGCGGCAATTCTGGCCAGCGTATTTTTCGCCACCTTCAGTTCGCTCCCCGCTTCCCGCAAACGGCGGCGCAAGCTGGTCATCGCCGCCACGTCCAGGCCGCGGTAGTTGGCCATGACGGCCACCTTGCTGCTTTTAAATTTTTCTATTAAATCTTCGACAACTTTTTGTTTTTCTTCCCTTGTCGGCACCCCTAAAAACACCCCCCCTCCTCGAAAATCAGGCGCAGCAGTGAACAGGCACAAGATGCCTAAGGAAAATATTTTGATCATTAATTGAAACGGGCCTTTCGCCAGTCAACCGAAAGGCCCGTCCTCATCTCATTCTCAAGCAAAAGCAAAGGTTGGCGGTGGGAATTAATAATCCACCAGCTGCTTTTCCCTTCTTTTACAGGCCTCGGTTGGCGGCTTTTTCAGCCATTAAGTCGGTTATGACGCCAACTGTCTACAGCTGAATTTATTTTTACAGGCAAGAAAATTATCTAAATTATTTTATCAGGCGGAAAGCTTCTGGGCGTTCACCTTGATCCCGGGGCCCATGGTAGAGCAAACATAAACTCCCCTGATGTACTGCCCCTTCGCCGCGGCGGGTTTGACGCGGATTAATTGCTCCATCAAAGTGCGCAGGTTTTCCAGCAGCTTCTCGGTCTCAAAAGAAACCTTGCCGATGGGAGCGTGAATGATCCCCGCTTTATCCACACGGTATTCGATTTTGCCGGCCTTTACTTCCTTCACGGCCTGCGCCACATCAAAGGTAACCGTGCCGGTCTTGGGGTTGGGCATCAGGCCGCGGGGGCCTAAAATTTTTCCCAGCCGGCCCACCATGCTCATCATGTCCGGCGTGGCGATGGCCACGTCAAAGCCCAGCCAGCCTTCGTTCTGAATTTTTGCCACCATATCCTCCGCGCCCACGAAATCGGCACCGGCCTCGAGGGCTTCTTTAGCCTTGTCCCCCTTGGCAAAGACGAGCACGGTCCTGGTTTTGCCCGTTCCGTGAGGAAGCACGACCGCTCCGCGCACCTGCTGATCGGCGTGGCGGGGATCTACCCCCAGCTTCACCACCGCTTCCACAGTTTCGTCAAACCTGGCCGGAGCCAGTTTTTTTACCAGCGCCAGAGCCTCCTCCGGTTCGTACGCCAAAGTTTTGTCAATTTGCTTGCTGGCTTCCAGGTATTTTTTGCCTCGCTTCGGCATAACTTACGATCACCCCTCGACTACTTCAATGCCCATGCTGCGGGCAGTTCCTTTAATCATCCGGATCGCCGCCTCCAGCGACGCGGCGTTTAAGTCCTGCATTTTTGTCTCGGCAATTTCTTTCACCTTGGAAAGGGGGACACGCGCCACCTTTTTCTTGTTGGGTTCTCCCGACCCCTTTTCAATACCGGCCGCTTTTTTAAGCAGGACCGATGCCGGCGGCGTCTTACAAACGAAGGTAAAACTTCTATCCTCATAAACAGTGATCTCCACCGGAATAATCAAACCGGCCTGCGCAGCGGTACGTTCATTGTACTCTTTAACAAACGCCATAATATTTACCCCGTGCTGGCCCAGGGCCGGCCCTACGGGCGGGGCAGGCGTGGCTTTCCCGGCGGGAACCTGCAATTTCACAACCGCCACAACCTTTTTCTTCTTGGCCACGTTTTTCCACCTCCTCACGAGCAAGCATCTAACTTATTTTTTCCACCTGGGAAAAATCCAATTCTACCGGAGTTTCCCGGCCAAACATGGAAATGCGGACTTTTAACTTATCCTTTTCGGGATGAACCTCTTCAATAACCCCTACAAAATTTTCAAAAGGCCCCGACCTTACCCGGATGTGCTCACCAACGGCCAGGTCCAGGCGCGTCCTCGGTTCCGCCACCCCCATCTGGCGCATAATCAAATAAGCCTCTTCGTCGGTGAGCGGGATAGGCTTGGACCCGGAACCCACAAAACCGGTGACGCCGGGGGTATTGCGCACCACGTACCAGGAATCATCGCTCATGATCATTTCCACCAGCACATAACCTGGAAAGATCTTCCTTTTACTGACCCGCTTTTTTCCATCCTTGATTTCCAGCTCGTCTTCCATGGGTACGACAATCCGGAAAATCTTGTCTTCCATGTTCATGGACTCAATCCGCTTTTCCAGGTTGGCCTTCACTTTGTTTTCATATCCGGAGTAAGTATGGATTACATACCAGCTTTTCGCACTCATAAAAAGAGGCCTTCTTTTTTAAGGCCCCCACCCCCTCCTGGTACCTTACGTTAAGATAAGCTGCAGGAGCCGGCTGAGAACCGAATCGAAGATCCAGATAATGATGCCGATAATGACGACGGAAACCAAAACAACTCCGGTATAAATGAAAACTTCCCGCCGGGCGGGCCAATGCACCTTTTTTAACTCTCCGTAAACAGATTTAAAGTATTTCCTGGCCTCTTCCAGACGGTTGACTTTTTCCTTTTTAGCCACCGGCTTGCGTTCTGGTTTCGAAGCCGCCTTTTTTGAATTGGCCTGTTGTTTTTTTGTCCCGGAGTCCACTCCGACCATAACTTCCTTTGCTTTCGCCATTCCGGCCACATCCTTAAAAAAACAGGTTTATCTGGTTTCCTTATGCAGAGTATGCGTATGACAAAACCGGCAGTACTTTTTCATTTCGATTCTACCCGGATCGTTTTTCTTATTCTTCGTGGTGGTATAATTCCGACGCTTGCACTCGGTGCAGGCCAGCGTAACCGTCACGCGCATCTTTTCGCTCACCCTCTCGCTTTAACCGGTTAAACTCTCGTCCACGGTTTTTAGCCTTCACTACTTTACCATAAGCCATTTCTGATGTCAATAGTGGGAAAAGCTCCGAAAGAGAACACGAAAGAAAAGCACCAAACTTTAGAAATCAAAAACGAAAACTAAATACAAATACAAAACCGCAAGAGCACCTGGTCTCTTGCGGTTCAGGAACTTTCCTTTCACTCAATAATCGACGTAACCACCCCGGCGCCCACCGTGCGCCCGCCTTCTCTGATGGCGAAGCGCAGGCCCTCTTCGATGGCGATGGGGGTGATCAGCTTGATAGTCAGGCGGATGTTGTCCCCCGGCATGACCATTTCCACCCCTTCGGGCAGCGTGATGACGCCGGTGACGTCGGTGGTCCGGAAGTAGAACTGGGGCCGGTAGCCGTTGAAGAAGGGGGTGTGGCGGCCGCCTTCTTCTTTGGTCAGGACGTACACCTCGGCGTTAAAGTGGGTGTGGGGTTTGATGGAGCCGGGTTTGGCCAGGACCTGGCCTCTTTCCACTTCTTTGCGGTCGATGCCGCGCAAAAGGCAGCCGATGTTGTCGCCGGCTTCGCCCCTTTCCAAGATCTTGCGGAACATTTCCACGCC
>DYES01000034.1 GCA_020725585.1 Desulfovirgula sp. | reverse complement strand
ATCTTGAAATGCTTCTACTACAATTTCCGCGATTTCAAGGATACGTTGATATATCAGATAATTACAGCGAAGCAACGTCGGCACTTGCTGTTATGCATCAAAGATGTTGCATAGGTTTGAAAAAACTTTTGACTCTAAAGTAATCTTAAAATTTGCAGGCGAAAGGAAATTGCAATTGCTACCCTTAAATAAATTATCCAGGTAAATTTTATCACATGCTTTAAAAAAAGCACCTTGCCTTGTGATCCCGGGGAAGATTTTTTTACGGAGGGGGGCTGCTGATGCAGCTGGGCCTGCGGAAGCGCTACAAACATTTTCAACGTTACCGGGAAATTGCCAATGTGCTGTTCAGGCACGGCTTTGGGTATTTATTGCAGGAGCTTGATTTGACGCAGTTTCTGAGCCGCAAAAAGAGAAGCCTGGCCGCTCAGCCGGGAGCGAAGGCGCTTCCCCGCGCCAAGAAGGCTCAGCGTTTGCGCATGGTGCTGGAGGACCTGGGGCCCACTTTTATTAAACTGGGCCAGTTGCTCTCCGCCCGCGCCGATCTTCTGGCGGTGGAATACATCCGGGAGCTGGAAAAGCTGCAGGATAATGTTCCGCCCTTTTCTTTTCAAAAAGTTCAGGAAATTATCCCTATGGAACTCGGTCATCCCATTGAAGAGATTTTTGCCGGCTTTGACCCGGAGCCGCTGGCCGCCGCTTCCATCGGGCAGGTCCACCGGGCGGTTTTGAAAAGCGGGCGGGAAGTCGCAGTGAAAATCAGGCGCCCGGAAATCGATAAGGTTCTCACCACAGATATCGAGATCCTCCACGACCTCGCCAGGCTGGCGGACAGGCACGCCCCTCTCCGGGACATCTATAGTTTTCGTGATCTGGTGGAGGAGTTCGAGCAGATCGTCACCGAAGAGCTTGATTTTACGAGAGAAGGCCGGCACGCAGAAACTTTCCAAAAAAATTTTCGCGACGATCCCAATATCTATATCCCGACAGTATTCTGGGAATATACCACACACAAGGTATTGACCATGGAATATGTGGAAGGCGTTAAGCTGACCGAACCTGACGATCTTGCGCGCCTGGGCGTAGACCGCCGAAAGATAGCCCGCCTGCTCGCCGACGCCCTGCTGCGGCAGATTTTAATTGACGGATTTTTTCATGCCGATCCCCACCCGGGCAACCTGGCCGCCCTTCCCGGGGACAGGCTGATGTTTATGGATTTCGGCATAGTCGGGCGGTTAGACGAGAATTTAAAAGAAAAAATCGGCGATCTGGTTTTGGGGCTGGTAAACAGGAGCACCCATCAGGTGGCGCGGGCGATCAGGGAGATGGGCGTGCTCCCTCCCAATGTGGATAGAAACGCATTTTACTATGATGTGGATAAAATGAGGGAAAAATATTACGACGTACCTTTTCGGGAATTAAGGCTGGCCGACCCGGTAAACGACGTGATTGACATTGCCTTTCGCCACCGCATCCGCATTCCCACCCAGATTACCATGCTGGCCAAGGCTTTGGTGACTGCCGAGGGGGTAAGCAGGCAGCTTGATCCGGAATTGAGTATTGCGGAAATAGCAAAGCCCTTGAGCCGCCGCCTGCTGGCCCGCCGCCTGAGCCTTCGGGGGCTGCGCCGCTCGCTCTTGGAAAACTTCACCGATTACCACCGCTTGTTTACCCAGCTCCCGCGCCGCTTGGAGCAAATTTTAGACCTGGCTTCCACCGGGCAGTTAAAGGTCCACGCCCACAATCCGGAGACGGACCGGATTTTGAGCAGGATCAGTGTGCTGGTCAACCGGCTGGTCTTAAGTATCCTGCTGGGTTCTTTAATCGTAGGCTCGTCGTGGCTCATTGGCCGGGAAGATGTTGTTTTTTGGGGGATCAGCGTGGCCCAGTTGCTCTTTATGCTTGGCGTGATTTTCGGCCTGGCGCTGATTTTTTCAATTTTCCGGGGGCGCAAGTTTTGACCCCGGCAGGAGATTTAATTTTTTAGTCGAAATTTGGTAAAAGATCGGGGCAACTGGACGAATATTTAAGTAGTGAGCGAAAAAACGAGAAGCGGGATAAGCGCGTTTTGATCGTGGGCTTTGTAGCCTTAAAGGGCGATTTTAGGGTCGAAAGCGACATTGATTAGGTCGGAAAGGGGCGCGCTATTTTGAAGAGACCAAGCGTGAAAGTTAAGCACGGCAGCATGGAGCGCTGGCTGATTACTTACGCCGACATGATTACATTATTATTGATTTTTTTCATCGTCATGTACACGATCAGCAGGGTTGATATAATGAAGTTTCAGTACCTGGCCGAATCGTTAAATAGAGTTATGGGCGGGGGAGCCATGATTTTTCAGGAACTGGGCCCCTCTTTAACCCCGGGCATCAGCGGTACGGAAATAGAAACCCCCTCAGACGTAATAGATAAAATCGAGATGGAAAATATCAGGCAGGAACTGGTCAGCTTTATTGAAAAAGCGGGGCTGGCGGCGAAGGTTTCGGTAATCAGCGAAGAGAGGGGAATCGTGCTCAGTTTTCAAGACGAAGTGCTTTTTAAAATCGGTTCCGCCGAGCTCACGCCGCAGGCGAAGCAGATTATTGCGAAAGTTGCGCCTATCCTCATGAAAACCCCAAATTACATCCGGATTGAAGGCCATACCTGCGATTTGCCCATTCGAAACGCATTATACAGGTCTAACTGGGAGCTTTCCAGCGCGCGCGCTCTGGCTACCGTGCAGGAATTGATTAACGCCAATGGTTTGTCCCCCCAGCGCCTCTCGGCGGTGGCTTACGGCGAATACCGGCCGCGTGTCCCCAATACTTCCGAGGCCAACCGGCAGTTAAACAGGCGGGTGGATATTGTTATTTTGCGGAGCAAGTTTAAAGGTTCGGAAGCGGGCGGCGCGCCGGCCGATGGAGGGTAAGAAAATAAAAAGGTGATATGGGCATGTTTACGTTTGGAAAGTCGAGAAAAGATGATTTAACCCAGAAAGGAACAGGTAAATGGACCCTACTGCCTTAATCGGGTTTGTTTTGGCGCTGGTCGCCCTGGTGGGCGGTTTCGTCTTAGAAGGCGGGCACATCGGCGCTTTATTCCAGGTTACCGCCGCCATGATCGTGTTTGGCGGAACCATCGGCGCGACGATGCTGAGCTTTTCGCTTAACGATTTAAAAATCGTCCCGAAACTTTTAACCGTGGCTTTTTTTCGCAATCCGCCCGATCCCACCGAAACTATTGAATTAATTGTCCGTTTGGCTGAAGAAGCCAGGCGGGAGGGTCTTTTATATTTAGAAAACCGCCTGGAAGAAATACAGGATCCTTTTTTGCGCAAGGGCATCCAGCTGGTTGTCGACGGCACCGACCCCGATTTAGTGCGCAACATCATGGAGGTAGAGATATTTTCCATCCAGGACCGGCACCAGACGGGGGCGAGCGTTTTTGAAGCGGCGGGCGGCTACGCCCCGACGATGGGAATTATCGGCACGGTAATGGGCCTGGTGCACGTCCTGGGCTCCATCGATACACCGGAAAGCCTGGGGCCGGCCATTGCCCTTGCTTTTATCGCCACTCTTTACGGCGTTTCCAGCGCCAACATTTTCTGGCTGCCCATCGCGGCCAAACTGCAGAACCTGAGCAAAAAAGAATTGCTTTTGCGCCAGCTTATGTTGGAGGGGATTGTTTCTTTGCAGGCGGGCTACAACCCCATTTTAATCAGGGAGCGCCTGACCGCCTTTTTAAAACCGGAGGTCAGGGAAGCGGGACGGAGCTCTGAACGCGAGGAAGAATAAGCGCGTGGGAGAAAAGGGAATAGCAGGGATGGGAATAGCATAGGGAGTGAAAGGTATTAAGCAGATAATAAGCAGGGAAAATAAAAAAGGGAAGTGAAGGGCCGTGGGTGTTGGTAGTAATGCCGACCGGATGATGCAGGCGGTTGTTTTTAACCTGGCGGATCAGGTGTACGCGGTGGATATCAACGACGTTCTAGAAATTATCCGGCCGGAGACGATTACCCGGGTTCCCGGCAGCCCCGATTTCGTGGAAGGCGTAATTAAGCTGCGCGGCCGCGTGATCCCGGTAATCGACCTGGCCGGGCGCTTTGGTTTGGCGCGCACTGCTCCCGCTGCCGAAAACAGTAAAATTATGATTGTCGAAGCCGGCGGCGCTACGGTGGGCATGGTTGTGGATAATGTTGCGGAGGTCCTTCAGTTTTCCAGGGAGCAAATAAAGCCGCCGCCCCAGATTGTAACCGGCCGGGAAACGGCGTACCTGAAAGGGATCGTCCTGGCCGGCGAACGCTTGATTATTCTCTTGGATGTGGACCGTATTCTTCACGAAAAGGAAAAAGAAGCGTTAGAAGAAGCAGCCGCCGATGCATAGTGAATTAATAATTAGTTAATTAATGTATATAGTGCCAAAACCTCAAAGAGCTAACCTTCGGGAAGGTGAATTTATGTTTACCGACGAGGAAATCAGCATATTTTTTGAGGAATTGGAAGAGAAGTTGCAGGTAATCAGCGACAATTTGCTGGTCATGGAAAAGGGGGGCAGCAGTCCCGAGGCTATTCAGGAGATCTTTCGGGCCGCCCACACCATTAAGGGTTCTTCGGCGGTAATGGGTTACGAAAAAATGTCTGCCCTCACCCACGAGATAGAGAATATTTTTGACCGTCTGCGCCAGGGAAGGCTGGTCGTGAGCAAGGAGCTTGTTGATACGCTTTTTGAGGCGCTGGATACGCTGCGGGCGCTCAAAGAAGAAATTGTGGCCTCTAAAAATGAAACCGCCGACATCGTCGGAATTACGGCCCGATTGCGGGAGTGCGCTTTGAGTTGTGAGGCGGGTTCTGCCGCCGGGGAGGCCGCCGCGGCAAAGGACGCTGCTGCCCGCAAAATTTTGTCGGAAGAAAAAGGAAGCGTGCCCCAAGGCGGGGCAAGTAGACCCGTCGCAGAAGAGGTGGAATTAAGCGACGTTGAAGAAGCAATGGTGCGCGAGGCAGAGGTGCGCGGCTACCAGGCCTACTGGGTGAAAATCAGCATTGATCCGGGCTGTCAGATGAAAGCCGCGCGCGCCTTTTTAGTTTTCGAGACTTTGCAGCAGGTGGGGGAGATTATAAAAAGCGTCCCTCCTGCCGAGGATTTGCAGGACGGGAAGTACGAGAGCGGATTTGACGTGCTCCTTTTTACGCAAGAAGATGCCGGGCAGGTTAAAAATCTTATCTTTTCCATTGCCGAAGTGATTGATGTAAAAATACAACAGGTGAGAGCTTCGGCAGCGGCAGCCGACGGTGATCACAGCGGAAGAGCGACGGCAGGCGCCGCTTTCAGCCAGCGGGTCCAGGAGCAAAGCAGGGAAAACATTAAAACCGTGCGCGTAGATGTCCAGAAGCTGGATGCGTTGATGAACCTGGTGGGTGAACTGGTCATTGACCGCACCAGGCTGGATCGTTTTGTCGGCGTTTTTGAAAGCCGTTACGACGACGAGCTGGCCGAAAGCATTCAGGAAATCTCCAGCCATTTGGGGCAGGTTACCAACAACCTGCAGGAGGAAATCATGAAGGCCCGGATGCTCCCCGTGGCTTACGTTTTTAACCGGCTGCCCCGGATGGTTCGCGATCTGGCCCACAAAATGGGCAAGGAAGTGGATTTTGTAATCGAGGGCCGCGAGACGGAGCTGGACAGAAACGTCATCGAGGTCATTGGCGACCCTCTTGTCCATTTGCTGCGCAATTCTATAGACCACGGGATTGAGCCGCCGGAGGAGAGGGTTCGCCTGGGCAAACCGAGGGCGGGGAAAATATTGTTGAAGGCGGCTTACGTGGAAGGGCAGATCGTCATTACCCTCTCCGACGACGGGCGGGGGATTAATCCCGCCATGGTCCGCAAAAAAGCAGTCGAAAAAGGGCTGCTCACCGCCGAAGCGGCGGCCCGCTTAACCGATAAAGAAGTCCTTGATTTAATCTTTACCCCGGGCTTTTCCACCTCCGCGGACGTGAGCGACGTTTCCGGGCGGGGCGTGGGCATGGACATAGTGCGCAACCAGATTGAACAAATCAACGGCTCCGTGGAATATGTCAGCGTGCCCGGCGCCGGCACTACCTTTACCATTAAGCTTCCGCTTACCCTGGCCATTATCCGGGCCTTAATGGTGGAGTTGGGAGATCAGGTTTATGCCTTCCCGTTGTCTAACGTGGTGGAAACCCTGGCGCTTAGGCCGGGCGAAATCAGGCGCGTAAGACACAGCGAAGTGATTGTGGTGCGCGGCCATGTTTTGCCCCTGATCCGCCTGGCCCAGCTGTTTAACCAGGAGAGTGCGCAAAATAATCCGGACGAGCGGGTGTTTGTGGTCATTTTGGGCTCCGGCGAGAAAAAAGTGGGGGTGGTCGTGGACAGGCTCCTCGGGGAGCAGGAGATCGTGATTAAATCCCTAGGCAGCTACCTGGGCCAGGTGCCCGGCCTTTCGGGGGCCACCATCTTGGGAGACGGCAGTGTTGCTTTGATTGTCGATGCGCGCGGCATAGTGAAGGAAGGCAGCGGTGAAGAAGCGTTCTACGCGACAGGATAAGGAAAAGGCTTGATAAAGTTTGCTTTTCTTTCCGTCCGGCCGGAAAAGCGAAAGAGGTTTAGTTTATGCCGCCCGTAAGACCCGTAAAGATACTTGTGGTAGATGACTCCGCTTTAATGCGCCGCCTGATCGTCCGGCTTCTGGAAGCCACCGGCGATTTTGTGGTTCTCGACACCGCCGCCGACGGGGAAGAAGCGGTTAAAAAGATATGCTCGTTAAAGCCGGATGCTGTTTCCCTGGATCTGGAAATGCCTGTGCTGGACGGCCTGGGGGTGCTCCGGCAGGTGATGCGCAGGTGCCCGGTGCCGGTGGTGATGCTGAGCGCGCACACTACGGAGGGCGCCAGAGCCACCATGCAGGCCCTTTCCCTGGGCGCCGTGGACTTTGTGGCCAAGCCGGCCCGGCCGGGCTTCCTGGACGCGATGGTCGCCGAGCTGGCTTTGAAGTTAAAAACGGCGGCCATGGTGACAGCCCACAAGCTGGCAGTCAGGGGGCCCGCACTGCCCAAGTGGCCGGCCGGACGGATTGGCGCCGGCGGGCGGATCGGCGCTTTTGGCGAGCCGCCGACACCCGCTCCCCTGCCTCGAAAAAGCGGCCGGCCGGCGGCGCAAAGGCCGGTGGAAGACGCAGCAAAGGCGCGCCCCGGCGAAAGAGAAGATACGGGCCAGGTTAAAACCGGCCGGGTTGAGCTTGTCGTGGTGGGCTCTTCTACCGGAGGGCCGGCTGCCCTGCAGGTTTTGATACCTGCCCTTCCGGCCGACTTCCCTGCCGCCGTGGTGGTTGTGCAGCATCTCCCGCCGGGTTTTTCCCGTTCGCTAGCGGAGCATTTAGATCGGCGCAGCCGTTTAAAAGTGCGCCACGCGGCAGAAGACGACCCGGTCGTCCCCGGCCAGGTGCTGGTGGCTCCGGCGGGCTGCGATTTCAGCTTTCGCGGGCGCCCCGGCAGAGTGAGCGTCCGCCTGGACAGTTGCCGCGAGCCCCGTTTGCCCGGGATGTTCAGGCCTTCGGTAGACGGCGTCATGCTTTCGGCGGCCGAAGTGTACGGCTCCAGGGCCATGGGGGTGCTGCTCACCGGCATGGGCAAAGACGGCGCCAAAGGGATGGCCGCCATCCGCCAGCAGGGCGGCCCCACCATCGCGGAAGACGAGAGCACCTGCGTGGTCTTCGGCATGCCGAAGGCGGCCATCGAAGCGGGCGCGGCGCAAAAAGTGGCGCCGCTTGGGGAAATCGCGGGGGAGATTTTGAAAATGATATAAAAAAGATTTCTTAAAGTGGCTAAAGAAACGAGGCCGCCTTTTCGATATTTATTATATAAGCTTCTTTATAGACAAAAAATCGGCGGTTTAAAATACTATACTGTCAAGGCAAATGTAAAGGTGAGTAGTAGATAGATCATGAAGAGGGGTGGATGGTTATGAAGGTGAATAATAACCTTGATCCCCGCCAGGTTTTGGATATTTACCTCAAGCGTCTGGAAAAAACCCATGAAAAGGAGCGGGAAGAAAGCAAGAATTTACAGGAGAGCTCTTTCCCGGCCGATGTGGTAGAGATTTCTAACCGGGCCCGCGAATTGCAACTTTACCGGACCCATTTGAAAGAAATTCCGGAAGCGAGGGCAGAACTTGTCCAGTCCGTAAAAAGGGAGCTTGCCGAGGGCACCTACCGGATTGACGCGGAGGAAATTGCCGCGGGCATCCTGAAGGAGCGGCGTTTAGATAAGCTGGTGTAAGGAGGTGCTGGAAAGGTGAAAATAGGCGCCGGCGGTTTGCAATCCCTTGCTTCCCAGGAGGTGGCGCCCCTGCGCCGGATTGAGCCGGCCAGCGCCGTGCGCCGGGAGGATGTTTTTCCCCAGGGGCCGCCTCAGGCGGAAGAAGGAGCCAGGAAGGAAGACCTGATTAAAGCGGTGGGCCGTTTAAACCGGGCGGCGGAAGCCTACAACCAGCCCCTGGAGTTTTTAGTCCGGGAGGACGAGGAAGGAAATTCTTTGGTTGAGGTTGTGGAAAAAGAGTCCGGAGCGGTGAAGGCACACTTACCGCCGGAGGAAGTGGTGGCCGCGGCCAAAGAGCCCATGAAAACAATCGGGTTGTTGCTGGATATGTACTTTTAAGAGGGCGGGAGGCGCGGTGCTCGAAGCTGGTAAACTGGCCCGGGCCGGTTACCTGCGCAGGCTCCGGGCAGGTGAATTTGCCTGCCGGGAGGGGGAAGCCGGTGCGGAAATGTATATCATATTGCAAGGAAAAATGGAAGTCACCCCCGACGGGGAGAGCCCGACGGTCCTCTCGGCGGGGGATTTTTTCGGGGAGCCGGCCCTTTTGGACGAACCTCCCCGCTGCGCCACGGCAAGGGCGGTGGAGGATGCGGTTTTGCTGGTCATAAACGAGAAAAATTTTCGGGAAGTGATTGCGGCAGAGCCTATTCTGGCGCTTCGGATCATGAGGGGCATGAGGGCGCGCCTGCGCGCCCTGGAGGAGGAGTTGCGCCGGCTAAAGGAGGCGCCGGGGGCGGCGGCGCTTCCGCCGGAGGAAAGCGTGCGCCCGGAGGCGGAGCACGACAAAGAAGCGGGGCACGGCAAAGATGACGAAGAAGAGGATGCTGCCGCTTCAGGCGCGGCGGAGAAGATTCTCTACACCAAAACGACCAAGTGCCCGGTATGCGGAGCGAACTTTTCGACAAAGTCCTTTTTTTCTTATAAGCTGCGGATGGCCGGTCAAGACACGGAGCTGCGCAACCGTTACGACGGCTTTGAGCCGCTTTTATACAGCACCTGGGCTTGTCCGGAATGTTACTACGCAAATGCTTCCGATGCTTTCAACGGCCGGCTTACTCTCCGCCAGAAGGCGGTTTTAAAGGAAGGCGCCGAGGCGCGAAAACAAAAGTTCGGCCGCCCGCCGGAAGAGGAAGGGCTGGCGAAGTCGATTTGGGAACACCTGCTCGTCCTGGAGAACCTTGCCCAGGCAAGCGCCGAGCCCGCTCAAAAGGCCCGGATCTGGCTGCGCCTGGCCTGGCTTTACGACGATTTAAAAGACTCCGAAAAAGCATGGGAGGCGCGCAAAAACGCCCTTTCCCTCTTCGAGCAGGCCTATTTTGCCTCTTCCGGGCGCTTTACCCCGGAACAGGAGCAGCAGATGGCCTACCTCATCGGAGAACTCAAATACCGGTTGGGGGACAAAAAAGAAGCGCTGCAATTCTGGCGGCGGGCCGTTTCTCAAAAAGGGGGAAACGCTCAATTCACCCGCCAGGTGCAGGACAGGATCTACGCGGCGAGGGGTGAGGCGAAGAGACTTACTTGAAAATATTGTTTGTATCGTTTGTTGTACCTAATACCTAATCTTGAGTGCCGTTTAGCGCCGCCGGTCGACGAAAAGGCCGCCGGCGCTTTCTTTTTTCAGGTAAGCCTTTACCCGCCCGGCCCGGCGGTGATTGTCTATGGCCAGAACCAGATCGCCTTTTGCCTTTTGGGCCAGGCGAACGTTTTCCCCGTGGATTTCCTCTATTTCGCGCAGGAGCGAAAGGATTTCCTCCACTGCTGAAGCATTTCGCCCGGAGGCCGCGGGTTTGGGCGGCAAAAACCCCTGCCGGACGTCCAGCGCGTCGATCTGCGCCTTGAGGTTGTTTATGGCGGTCAGGCGCTGCGCAAGTTTTTGTGCCCACAGTTCTTCTTCCTCCCGGCCGGGCAAAGAAAGGGGAATCTCTTTTAAATGCGCGCCCAGCAAAGCCATTTCGCTCCGCAGCGCCCTTAAAAGCGCGGCTTTTTCGGCCGCATCGCGGTCGCTATCGTTGTCATTATGATTAAGTTTTTCCTCTCCGGACACAGCCGAACCCTCTTTTTATCATAATTATTATACTTCCTCCGTCATAATTATTATACTTCCTCTGCTTTTATCCCCCCCTTTTTTTCCCGGCCTCTTGCCGCGCCCCGGATTTGAGCGCTTCTTCCCAGGCGCCGGCCAGTTCCTCTAAAAAGCCGGCCACTTCGTCTAAAATTGAACCGTCCTTTTTCACGTTTGCCTCCACCAGGCGCCGGTGCATGTACTCGTAAAGGGCAGAGAGGTTTTTGCCGATTTCCATCTCCGGGTTGACGGTTTCTAAAAGGTAGAGGAGGATGTCCTGGGCGCGCAGGTTTGTCCGGTGCACGCCGGGGATGTCCTGGGCGACCAGGAGCTCTTTGGCCTGGCGGATGAATTTCACCGCCCCCTGATAGAGCATGAGCGTCAGCCGCCCCGGGTCGGCGGTGAGCACGGCGTTCTGCTGGTACTGCTGGTAGGGGTTTGAAAGTGCCCGCATGGCCTGAAGATCACCTCTTCTTAAAAAACTGCGTGAAACTGCGTGCAAGAGTTTTTGAGCGTGAAGCCGGCATAAGGAAAAAATACTACAGTTTTAAAAAACGCATTCCCTTAACGCCCCTGGTACATGCTGAACTGCTGGGTCAGCCAGACGCTGGTGGCGTTCATCTGCTGGATCGCCCGTTCCATGGCGGTGAATTGTCGCCAGTAACGGTCTTCAATTTGCTGCAGGCGCTCTTCCCACGTGTCGATTCTTTCGTTCAGGACGGCTATCTGCCTGCCGATGGCGCTGTTGTCCGCAGTGCTGCTACTATAAACTTTCGGAAGCCGGGGTGAAAACTTGATAAAAAAATACATAAAACCTTCTTGCTTTAAGCATGAATAATGTATAAAATGATGTATAAAAAAAGTCCGGGGGGTGGTTAACTTGATTCGAAAGCAGGTATATATTAAAGCCCATCAGAATGCCCTGCTTAAAAAAAGGGCCGGGGAGCTGGGTGTAACGGAAGCAGAATTGATCAGGCGCGCCATTGAGGCTCAACTATCCGCTGGAATGACAGTGCCTAAAAATCCCACCGCCTGGGAGCGGGAAAAACAATTTATTTTCAGCCGGTTCAGGCCGAGTAAACAGGATCAGGGGCGGCGGTGGCGGCGGGAGGAACTTTATGAGCGCTAAAGTGCTGGTGGATACTAATATTCTTGTTTACGCTTACGATCCGGCAAACCCCTTTAAACAAGAGAAATCCATAAAGGCACTGGATAAACTGGCTTCTTCCCGTGCCGGTGCGCTGAGCGTTCAGGTGCTGGCGGAATTCGTCGTCGCGGTTACCCGGAAGATTGCCGAGCCCCTTGACTTTGAAGCCGCCCGGAATAGTGTTGAAAATTACCTGCGTTCCTGGACCGTATTTGATCTATCCGGCCTGATTATCTTGGAGGCAATTCGCGGTGTTCGGGAACACAAGTTTTCATATTGGGACGCCCTGATCTGGGCTACGGCCCGGTTGAACCAGGTACCGGTGGTTTTAAGTGAAGACTTTGCCTCCGGCAGCACTGTGGAAGGCATAACTTTTACGAATCCCTTTGAAGAGGATATTGATTTATAAGAAAACCAGCCGCCCATGGCATCTCAATTAACACCACGTCCTGGCCTCAATTCATACCGGAACGGAGGAAAGAACTTGCCGGAAAAGAACAAAGTAATCACCTTTCCCGCCGGGCTGCCGGGCCT
>DYES01000033.1 GCA_020725585.1 Desulfovirgula sp. | reverse complement strand
TCGGGATAAATTGTACTTACCCGATGACCTTCTGGAAGAAATTTTAGATAGCTTTCTGGAATCTCTTCCGGAGTTTTTAAAAAGACGGCTGTTAACCCGGGCAGCATAAATTTGCCCATTTGTCAAGTGCGAAAGTTGAGTAAATAAATAAATAAAATCAAAAATAAATAAAATCAAATAAATAAAAAATAGGGTAAATAAGTAAGTTAATAAGTAAGTAAGTAAATTAATTAAGTAAGTAAGTAAGTAAGTACGGTGCCTGATTAATTACCTTTGAACCGGTTGATCTATAAAAAAATAAAAGAAGGAGGGGTGATGCAGGAAAGGGGTTGGCTAATATTTCCAAAAGAGATCAAAGAAAAAGTTCTTTTGGAAAGACTTGCCTTACGAGCCGAGATGAGCAGAAAAAGAAAAGATAGGGATTTAAGAAAGGGAGGTATAAGTCGGGATGTATTTAAAGCGTAATGGGAAGTTAATTTTCCTAATCGTTGTGTTGGCGGTGGCTTTGCTGGCCGCCGGCTGCGGGGGCAAACAGCAGGCGCAGCAGGAGGCAAAGCCGGCTCCTTCGGGGGAAAAAGTAATTAAGATTGGGTTTATCGGGCCATTGACGGGTGACGTGAAGACCTTCGGCGAATCCACCAAAAATGGCTTTTTGCTCGCCATTGAGCAGGCCGGCGGCAAGGTTGGCGACTATAAAATTGAGTACGAGATTGCCGACGACCGCAACGACGCCACGGAAGCGGTCAACGTGGCCACCAAGCTGATCACCCAGGACAAGGTCAAGGCCATCGTGGGGTCGGTAACTTCCAAGTGCTCCATCCCGATTTCGAAAGTGGCCAACGATAACAAGGTGGTCCAGATTTCGCCCACGTCCACCAATCCGAAGCTCACGGTAGACGAAGGCAAGCGCAAGGAGTACGTTTTCCGCGCCTGCTTCATCGACCCCTTCCAGGGCACCGTAGCGGCTAAATTCGCTTTAGACAACCTGAAACTGAAAACTGCGGCCGTGCTTTACGACCAGGGGAATGACTACACCATCGGCCTGGCCAACTACTTTAAAGAAGCCTTTGAGAAGGGCGGCGGCAAGGTGCTGGCCTTCGAATCCTACGCTCAAAATGATACCGATTTTTCCGCGGTGCTCACCAAGATTGCCAAACTGAATCCGGACATTCTGTACCTGCCCGATTATTACCAGAAGGTCAGTCTGATCGGTAAGCAGGCCCGGGAAAAGGGCATTAAGGCCGTGTTCCTGGGCGGCGACGGCTGGGACTCCAAGGATCTCGACTTCGCCACCATGGAGGGCGGTTATTTCACAAACCACTACTCGGCCGACGATCCCCGTCCGGAAGTGAAGACCTGGGTAGAGCAATACAAGGCCAAATACAATGAGACGCCGGACGCCCTGGCTACTCTGGCCTACGACGCCACCAAGCTCCTGCTGAACGCCATCAAAACGGCCAACAGCGACGATCCCGCGAAAATAAAGGACGCCCTGCAGGCCACTTCCTCTTTCCCGACGGTGAGCGGCAAGATTACCTACGACAAAGACGGTAACCCCATCAAGTCGGCGGCGATTCTCCAGATTAAGGGCGGCAAGCAGGTCTACGTGGACACGGTATCTCCTTAAAAAAATAATAATGAGCAAGGGGAAGGGGGCTTAATTGCCCCGCTTCCCCTTGCTTGTGACATAGATATTATAGGGGGTTGGCCAGTTGGAGTTTTTGGCGCAGGTAATTAACGGTTTGCAGCTGGGCCTTGTTTATGCCTTGATCGCCCTGGGTTACACCATGGTTTACGGAATAGTCAGACTGATCAATTTTGCCCACGGCGATATTTTTATGGTCGGGGCGTTTGTTGGTTATTTCGGGTTTACTTCCTGGGGCCTGCCCTTTCCCTTAGCCATCCTGACCGCCATGGTCGTCTGTTCGATCTTAGGCGTCACCATCGAGCGGGTAGCATACAAGCCCCTTCGTTACGCTCCCAAAATCGCCGCCTTGATCAGCGCTTTTGGGATGTCTCTTTTTTTGGAGTACTTTTGCAGTTTGAAATTTGTTTTCGGCCCCAACTTCCGGGTGGTGAAACGGCCCTTTGAAGAGATTCACTGGAACCTGGGAGGCTTGACCATAACTAATATTCAAGTGATGATCTTTATCGTGGTCGTGGTCATGTTAATCATCCTGCAGTATTTGATTTTCCGGACCAAAATCGGCATGGCCATGCGGAGCGTTTCCATGGACCACAATACCGCGCGGCTGATGGGCGTGAACGTGGATAATACCATTTCGGTAACCTTTGCCATCGGCTCCGCCTTCGCCGCCGTGGGGGGCGTGCTGTACGCGGTGGCGTATCCGCAGATCTACCCCTTTATGGGCATTATGCCGGGCTTAAAGGCCTTTACCGCGGCGGTATTGGGGGGGATCGGGATCATCCCGGGTGCGGTTTTAGGCGCCTTGATCATGGGCCAGGTGGAGACGATGACTTCTGCTTATTTATCCTCCCAGCTAAGGGACGCCATTGCCTTCAGCATTTTGATTCTGGTGCTTTTAATCCGGCCTACCGGCATTTTAGGACGCACCGAAACAGAAAAGGTTTAGGGGGAGGGGAAAGGCGATGAGGTTATCCAGGCAATCCGTCGTAATCCTGGTTTTAGCCGCCGTTCTTTACGTAGTCATCCGTTCCGTAGAAGCGGCGGAGTTGATCAACCCATACTGGCGGATGGTTCTCGACCAGTCCCTGATCATCACCATCGGCGCCCTGGGCCTGTCCCTGATTTACGGTTTTACGGGCCAGTTTTCCCTCGGCCACGCGGCATTTTACGGTTTGGGGGCCTATACCGCCGGCGTAATTGATAAATTATGGGGGCACGGCATCTTTCCGTTTTTTATATTATCTATTATTGCCGGGGCGTTATTTGCCGGTTTTCTCGCCTTTGTCATCGGCCTGCCCATTTTGCGCCTGCGCTCTGATTACCTGGGTATCGCCACCCTGGGCTTCGGGATTATTGTGAAGGTGGCGATGGATAACAGCAATAAACTCTGGCCGGTTTTGGGAGGTGCCACCGGCATGAGCGGAACGCCGCAGGTAGCCAGCTTCGACGTTATTTTTGTAATTGCCTTTTTGATGATCCTGCTGGTGCGCAACTTTGTTTTTTCCAGCTACGGCAGGGCCTGCACCGCCATCCGGGAGGACGAAATTGCCGCCGACGTAATGGGGATAGACACCACGCGCGCAAAAGTGCTTGCTTTCGTCCTGGGATGCGCCCTGGCCGGGTTGGCCGGGGGGCTGTACGCGCACCGCTATCCCTTCCTGCACCCCTCCAGCTTTGATTTTTTAAAGTCCTTTGATTTTCTGCTCATCGTCGTTTTAGGCGGGCTGGGCAGCATGACCGGCACCATCGTCACGGCAGTGTGCTGGGTGTTTCTTTTGGAGGGCCTGCGTTTCGTGCTCGGCCAGAACTTTATCGATTTTCGCGGCGTCATTTACGCCTTGATCCTGGTGATTACGATTATTTTGCGGCCGCAGGGGATTTTCGGGGGGCGCGAATGGAAGATGTTTGTGCCCGTGATCAACGTCGCCGGCGCGCGGAAGGAGGATGCCGACAGGCATGTCAGTACTTAAAATTGAAGGCCTCTCGAAATACTTTGGCGGCTTAAAGGCGGTGAACAATTTTCACCTTACTCTCGAGGCCGGGGAAATTGTGGGTCTGATCGGACCAAACGGCGCCGGGAAAACCACCGTGTTTAACCTCATCACCGGACTCTACCCGCCAACGGCGGGGACCATCCAGTTTCTGGGGGAAGATATCACCGGCCTGGCACCATACAAAGTGATGCGCAAAGGCATCGCCCGGACGTTTCAGAATATCCGCCTCTTTAAAAACAATACGGTTCTGGACAATGTCCGGGTGGTTTTTAACCACCGGATCAGATATAATTTGTTTGACGCCATGCTCCGCACCCCCCGTTTCAGCCGCGAAGAGGACGCGGTTACCGCCGAGGCGCTGGAAATTTTAGGGGTCTTAAACCTTACCGAGCGGGCGCTGGATACCGCCGGCAGTTTGCCGTACGGGGCACAGCGCCGCCTGGAGATTGCCCGGGCTTTGGCGGGAAAGCCCAGGCTCCTCCTTTTGGACGAGCCCGCTGCCGGGATGAACCCGGCGGAGGTGGCGCGCATGGTGGAGCTGGTGCGTTTTGTAAAGGAGCGGTTTGATCTTACGGTGTTGGTGATCGAGCATCAGATGGGCCTGGTAATGAACTTGTGCGAGCGGATTGTGGTTATGGATTTCGGTCAAATTATCGCCGAAGGGCCGCCCGCCGAAATCCGGCACAACCCGCAGGTTTTGGAGGCCTATCTGGGGAAAGGGGTGACGGTGGCGTGAGCAGTGTGCTGTTGGAAGTGAAGGACCTGGAAGTTTTCTACGGCTCCATTCAGGCCCTGCAGGGAATTTCCTTTGTTGTTCACGAAGGGGAAATCGTCACTCTCATCGGCGCCAACGGAGCCGGCAAGTCCACCACCATGCGTGCCATTTCGGGTCTGATTCCGGTAAAAAGAGGAGAAATTATTTACAAGGGACAAAGGTTGAATAAAATGCCTGCACATAAAATTGTCCGCATGGGCATCTCGCACGTCCCGGAGGGCAGGCAGATCTTTCCAAACCTGACCGTGATGGAAAACCTGCTGATGGGAGCCTATACCCGGACGGATAAAAAGGAAATAGAAGATTCCGTTGGAATGGTAATGGAGCGGTTCCCCCGGCTGAAGGAAAGAAGCGCGCAGCTGGCCGGCACTTTATCCGGCGGCGAGCAGCAAATGCTGGCCATGGGCCGCGGCCTGATGGGCAAGCCCAACTTGCTTATTCTGGACGAACCCTCCATGGGCCTGTCCCCCCTCCTGGTGGAGGAGATTTTTGAAATTATCAAGACCATCAACCGCCAGGGAACCACCGTACTGCTGGTGGAGCAAAACGCCTACATGGCGCTGCAGGTGGCCCACCGGGCTTACGTGCTGGAGACGGGGCGGATTGTTTTAAGCGGGAACACGGCCGAATTGCAAAACGACCCCCGGGTGCGCAGCGCTTATTTGGGAGAAATTGCGTAGCGGATTTGCGCGTAGAGAAGAGTTGAATTATTTTGCCGGCAACACCAGGTCAACGGGGATTGCCGATTGCCCGTTTTCCTGGTTTTCTTGTCGGTCAGGAAGGCTTTTTCGGAGGGAGGTGAAGAGATGAAGATAATCGTTATTTCCGACACGCATATCAGGCGTCCCGGGGAGTGGATTCCCCCGGAGCTGGCGAAAGTGCTTAAGGAAACTGGTTTTATTGTTCACTGCGGGGATTTTGAAATTGCGGCCGCCTACGCGGAGTTTAAAAAACTGGGGGAGCTGGTTGCCGTTCACGGGAATATGGACTGCCCCGAACTAAAAGAAAAACTGCCCGCGAAAGTAACGTTTGAGCTTGCCGGATGGAAAATCGGGGTGACCCACGGAGGGGGCCCTCCCCAGGGGATTGCCAGGCGGGTGGCGGCAGCCTTGCCGCGCGTCGACATAATCTTATACGGTCACTCGCATCACCCACACAATGAGGTGAGGGACGGGGTTCTTTTCTTTAACCCGGGCAGCCCCACCGATAAGATATTTGCCCCTTATAATTCTTACGGAGTGATTGAATTAGGCCCGGAGGGGCCAAAAGGGGAAATCGTCAGGATTGAATGATTAAAAAAAGGAATACCATCTCCCGATCAAGAAAAGATCCACCGGGAAAAGATCCAAAAAGCTGCGAAAAGAGGGTGAGTCCAGGATGAAAAAGATTTTGCGCGTCGAGATGAGCAATTTAAGTGTCCGCTGGGAGGAAGCTCCCCCTGCTTACGAAAAATTCGGCGGCAGGAGCCTGATTGCCAAAATCATGCAGGAAGAAGTGCCGCCCCATTGCCACCCCCTGGGCAGTAAGAACAAACTAATCTTCGCTCCGGGTCTTTTAGGCGGAACCAACATTTCCAGCTCCGGACGCATTTCCATTGGCGGCAAAAGCCCTCTCACCGGGACAATTAAAGAAAGCAACGGCGGGGGGACAACGGGTGCAAAGCTGGCCCGGCTGGGCTTAAAGGCCGTGGTTATCGAGGGGAAGCCGGCCGAGCCGGGGTGTTACGTGCTGAAAATTTCCGCCGCCGGCGCCGAGGTTGTTTCCGCCCCCGAATTAAAAGGGATGGGAGTATATGAAACGGCCCGAAAACTGGGCGATCGGTTTGGCGCCAGGGTGGGGATGGCCCTGATCGGCCCGGCGGGAGAAAACCTTTTGGCGGCGGCCGGGATAGCCAATCTCGACCAGGACGGAAACCCCAGCCGCTACTGCGGCCGGGGCGGGCTGGGCGCGGTGATGGGGGCCAAGGGGATCAAGGCCGTCGTCGTTGACGACCGGGGAACGGCGAACTTGCCGGCGGCGGACTCCGCCAAAATGAAAAGCACTCTTCAGGAGTATAATAATATGTTTAAATCACCGGCAGTGGAAGCCTATACCCGGTACGGCACTTCCGCCATGGTGGCCCATACCAACGCCCTCGGCTGCCTGCCCACCCGCAGCTTTACCCGGGGACGGTTTTGGGGCGCCGAAAAAATCAGCGGGGAGACCATGTATAATTTGATCCTGACCAGGGGGGGCGCAGGCAGAACAACGCACAGCTGTATGCCGGGGTGCCTGATCCGCTGCTCCAACGTGTTTCCCGACGAAAAAGGCGAGGTAGCGGTTTCCCCGTTAGAGTACGAGACCATCGGCATGTTTGGAGCGAACCTGGAGATTGACGACCTGGACACCATCGCCCGTTGCAATTACCTGTGCAACGACCTGGGCCTGGACACCATCGAAACGGCCGTGGCCATCGGCCTGGCCATGCAGGCGGGGGTGCTGCCCTTTGGCGACCGGGCAGGGGTATTGAATTTGCTGCCTGCAATCGGGCGGGGCACGACCGTGCTGGGCCGCGTGCTGGGCCAGGGGGCCGCGGTGACCGGCCGCGTGCTGGGGGTGACCAATATCCCCGCCGTGAAGGGGCAGGCCCTGCCCGCTTACGATCCCCGGAGCTTGAAGGGAATCGGCGTAACCTACGCCACTTCACCCATGGGCGCCGACCATACCGCGGGTCCCACCGCCCGGGCGAAGGTGGATCATCTCAACCCGCAGGGCCAGGTGGAATTGTCCCGCCGCGTGCAGTTGAACTCGGCCATCTACGACAACCTGGGGTTGTGCCTGTTTGTTACCGCGGCTGTGGGAGCCCGCCCCCAGATTTTGGCCGACTTATTGAACGCTCGCTACGGGTGGCAGTGGGGCGTTGAGGACCTGTTTGAACTAAGCAAAAAGACCATTCTCATGGAGCGGGAATTCAACCGGAGGGCGGGCTTTACGCCGGCCCACGACCGCCTGCCCGAATTTTTCTGCACGGAGCCGCTGCCGGAGACCAATTCCGTATTTGACGTGCCGCAGGAAGAAGTAGAGGATTGCCATAACTTTTAACGATAGGAAAGCGCTTAAGCCAACTTTGCCGGGGTGAAGGAAATGGACAGCCGTCAGCTGGAGGAAATAGGGCGGGCCCTGGAGGCCATCGCCCGCGTCAGCGGGGGTTTTGCGGTTATTTTTGACCAGAAGGGAAAAATTGTCAAGTCTTTTAGCCTTACCGAGCGGGAGTTAACGGACCGGGAATTAACCCGGGTCGTAGAGATTGCGCTGCGCGGGCATGACCGGAAGGAAAAATTGTTGCCTTCTGTCCATGTGGAGGGGGCCGCAGCCTGGGTGCTCCCTCTGGGGGATTATTTTTTGGCCGCCGGCAACCTGGAAAGGGCTCGCCGGGACCAGGAGTTGAAGGCGAACTTCCGGGAAGCCCTCCCTTTAATTGCCAGGGTCGCCGGCGGAGAGGCGGTAATCTTTAACCGGGACGGCTTCCGGATCGCCGGCGTCGGGCCGGACGGGCGGGACATCAAGGGGACCGGCGAGTACACCTGGCTGGGCCACAAGGCCATGCAGACCCGCCGGCCTGTGCTGGGCCCCTCGCTTCTGGAGGAAGGCGCCCAGGCGCTGCGCATTCCCATTACCGAGCATTTCGGCATCGGGTTTAACAACGTATTGACGGTCAAGCAGAAAAAGCTGCTGGCTGCCTCGGAGCGTTCGGCCCGCGCCCGGTACACTTTCGACCACATCATTGGGGAGAGCCCGGCCATCCGGGAATGCCTCCAGAGGGCTCGCCAGGTGGCGGCGTCCAACTCCACATTGCTGATTTACGGGGAAACGGGCACGGGCAAGGAGCTTTTTGCCCAATCCGTTCACAACGCCAGCGCGCGGTGCGGCGGGCCTTTTGTTGCCATCAACTGCGGGGCCATTCCCGCCGGCCTGATCGAAAGCCAGCTTTTCGGCTACGAAGCGGGGGCTTTTACCGGGGCTAAAAAAGAAGGGCAGCAGGGGCTTTTTGAGCAGGCCGACGGCGGTACGCTTTTCCTGGACGAAATCAGCGAAATGGAACTGGAGCTGCAATCCCGCTTATTGCGCGTTTTACAGGAGCGCGAAGTCGTCCGCCTCGGAGGCAAAAAAAGGATTCCCGTTGATGTGCGGGTTATTGCTTCCACAAATAAAGATCTCTGGCAGATGGCAGCTACCGGAAAATTCCGGCAGGATTTGTTTTACCGTTTAAACGTTGTTGACCTCCGCATTCCCCCGTTGCGGGAAAGGGTGGAAGATATTCCGCTGTTGGCCAGGCACTTCATTAAGGAATTCCGCAGCAGCTTCGGCACTTTTGTAAGGGATATCTCCAAAGAAGCCGTTGCCTGCCTGCAGGGCTACAGCTGGCCGGGGAACGTTCGGGAACTGCAGAACTGCATCGAGCGCACGATGAATCTGACGACTAACGAAATAATCCAGCCGGAGGATCTGCCGGCTCTCATCCGGGAAACTTTTCACGGATATTCGGGAAAAAAGGCCGGTTCCGCAGTTTCCTTAGAAAAGGCCACGCACCGGGCCCAGCGCGAAATTATTCTGCGGGCCCTGGCGGACTGCGGCCAGAACCGCCGCCTGGCGGCGCAAAAATTAGGCATCAGCGCCACCACGTTGTGGCGAAAGATGAAAAGCCTTGGCCTTAAGTGAAGCCGAACCGTCGTAAGCAGCTTAACCCCGAACTATTTTGCGCAGCGCCCCTTCTTTTCTGATCTGGTTAACGAGAAGATAAATGCGTTGAAAAATTGCGAAAAATAAGCGTAGAATTTCAAAGATGAAATGATTTCAAAGGTGAAATATTCCCCTTTGTTGTATTTCATAATTGAAACACCCGTAAGTCCATTTATCTGCCCCTTTCCTTAAACAAAACCTCACCTGCTGTTCGTCCAGTGTCGCCTCAGATGCTTTATGGAGTTCAAAACCTCCCCCCCATTTTTATTCGTGCTTGCGGTCTCGTGGCACGTGATTTGCATGATCCAAAAAAATAAAGGCGACCTGGTTACGACCGTACCCTCTTTTAGGAAAAAAATCAACCCGGTGAAAATCAGTCCAGTGAATCTAGAAATTTTCGGGGAGGAGAGATGAATCGTGAGACCGCGCCGCAGCATGCTTTTTGCCCCGGCGAGCGACCTGCGCAAAGCAGAAAAAGCGATGTCTTTGGAAGCCGACGGGGTAATTTTAGACCTGGAAGACGCCGTGGCCGTATCCGAGAAAGTCCGGGCCCGCAGCCTGGCGCTGGATATGCTGGGGCGGGCCGGCGGCAAAGCGGTTTACGTGCGCGTGAACAGCGTAACCAGCCCTTTTGTGGTGGGAGACCTGCTGGCCGTGATGGGCGGCCGGCCGAGCGGCATTATGCTGCCCAAGGCGGAGTCGGCGGAGGAGGTCCAGCGCGTGGACTGGCTGATGAGCCAGCTGGAGAAAGAATACGCGCTGCCCCCGGGGAAAGTGGAGTTGATTCCGTTAATTGAAACCGCCCGCGGGGTGATCAACGCGTACGAAATAGCCTGCGCCTGCGCACGCGTGAAATGCCTGGCCTTTGGCGCCATCGATTATACCCTGGATATCGGCACCAGTTTAAGTGCTGAAGGAAACGAGATATTTTACGCCCGCGCGCACCTGGTGGTGGCCAGCCGGGCGGCCGGCTGCGAACCGCCCATTGATACGGTTTTTCCCGATCTCAAGAACTTCGAGGGCTTTGCCCGGGAGTGCCGCTTTGCGCGAGGCATGGGTTACCAGGGCAAGCTGGTCATTCACCCTTCCCAGATCGGCCCTGCCAACGAAATATTTTCACCTACGCAAAAAGAAATCGAGTACGCCAGGAAAGTAGTCGAGGCTTTTGAGAAGGCCGAGAGCGAGGGGGTAGCCGCCGTCCAGCTGGAAGGCAAGTTCATTGACTACCCGGTGGCGGCCTGGGCCAGGAGGGTGCTGGAAGTAGCCAGTCGTCTCGGATGTAAAAACTAATTCTTTAGGTCTTCTATATAAAAAATAAAGATCCTGGAGGTAGGGGGGGTAAATATTGGGAAGATTGCTGGAAAATCACAGCAAGCAGCTGCTTAAAGGCGCCGGCATACCGGTGCCGGCTTTTGAGGTGGCCGCGAGCCCGGCCGAGGCGGAGGCCGCCGCCCGCCGGCTGGGCGGGCCGGTGGTGCTAAAGGCGCTGGTGCCCGTGGGGAAGCGGGGCAAGGCCGGAGCAGTTAAGTTTGCCGCCACGCCCGGGGAGGCTGCGCAGGCGGCTGGGGAACTCCTCAAAATGACGGTGCGCAACTTTCCCGTCGAAAAGGTGCTGGTGGAGGAAAAAATAAAAATCGCCCAGGAGTGGTACCTTTCCATTACCTACGACAAGAGCAAAAAGGCGCCGGTGATCATCGCCAGCACGCGGGGCGGCATAGACGTGGAAGAGTTGAGCCGGTCTTACCCGGAGCAGATGATCATCTACCAGGTGGACCCCCTGGAGGGTTTGCTGAGTTACCAGGCGCGGGAAATTTGGAGCGACCTGGGAGTCGGCGGCGGTCTTCTGGTTTCCGCCGGAACGCTCTTGAGCAGGCTGTATAAGGTATTTGATCAATACGACGCCTACCTTTTGGAAGTAAATCCCCTGGCGGTTACGGAAAGCGGCGAGCTGGTGGCCGCCGCCACGGTCATGAGCGTGGACGACAGCGCCGTCTACCGGCAGAGCGCCCTGGCGGACATGGTACAGCTGGGCAGCGAGCGGGCCTGGCGCCCTTTGACCGAACTGGAAAAAAAGATGGTGGCGGTCAACGAGGCGGACCCTTACCGGGGAACGGCCCGCTATACGGAAATGCCGGACGGCGATATCGGTTTTATGTGCGGCGGCGGAGGCGGCAGCCTGTTGTTGTTCGATACGCTGCTCTCCCTGGGGGGCCGCCCGGCCAATTACTCCGAGGTGGGCGGCAACCCGCCCGAGGAAAAAGTTTACGGTCTGACCAAGGGGATTCTTTCCAAGCCCGGCGTCAAAGGGTTGTTTGTCGCCCACAACATAACCAACAATACGCAGGTAGACGTGCTGGCCAGGGGAATCATCCGGGCCTTGCGGGATTTAAACATCGACCCCCGGACTTTTCCGGTGGTGGTCCGGGAAGCGGGCGTCAACGACGCCGTGGCCCGGGAGCTTTTCCTGGCGGCCGGCGTGGAGTATTACGGCGATGAAATTACCATGACGGAAGCGGCGGCCCGGATGGTGGCGCGCATGCGCGAAGCCTACGGCGCGGGCGAAAGGGGGCGCTAACGAGGTGGGTATTCTCATTGACCGCAATTCAAGGATTGTCATTCAGGGGATCACCGGCCGGGAGGCGAGCATGGTCACCAGACACACCCTGGCTTACGGAACGAAAATCGTCGCCGGCGTCACTCCCGGCAAAGGCGGGCAGGATGTGCACGGCGTGCCCGTCTACGATACGCTCAAGGCGGCCTGCCGGGAGCACGCGCCGGATACCTCCATCATCTACGTCCCTCCCGCTTTTGTCTATGATGCGGTGGCCGAGGCGGTGGCCAACGGCATTCGCCTGATCCTGATCCCCACGGAAAACGTACCCCAGAAAGACGCGGTAAAGTTTTTGCGGCTGGCGGAGCGCGCCGGGGTGCGCATCGTCGGCCCCAACACCGTCGGGATGATTAACCCGGGGGAAAGGGTCAAGCTGGGCGCCATCGGCGGCGACAACGTGGAGCGTTGTTTCGTGCCCGGACCGGTGGGGGTGATTTCCCGCAGCGGCGGCATGACGGCGGAAGTTTCCTGGATGGTGAAGAGGGCCGGCTACGGGGTGAGCACGAGCGTGAGCATCGGCGGGGACGCCCTGATCGGCAGCACCATCAAGGACCTGCTGGCGCTTTTTGAGGCCGATCCCCAAACGAAAGCGGTAGTGGTCTTCTCCGAGCCAGGGACAAATCAGGAAGAGGAAGCGGCCGCTTTTATCCTGGAAGGCGGCTACACCAAGCCGCTGGTTGCCTATATCGCCGGGCGCTTTACGGAGGATATGCCCGAAGGCACCGTCTTCGGCCACGCAGCGGCGATCATTTCGGGCAATTACGGGCGCCCCTCTTTGAAGGCGGCCCGGCTAAAGGAAGCGGGCGCCTGCGTGCTGGAAAGCTTCGACGACTTGATTCCAACGCTCAAAAAAATCCTGGGCTGACGGGGCGAAAAGGAGGGGGCTTGGCGTGCTTTCCGATACGCTGGCGGAATTTATCGTTAGTCTTGACTACCGCAACTTACCGGCACGCACGGTGGAGATGGCCAAGCTGGCCTTTTTGGACTGGCTGGCTTCGGTGGCGGCCGGGGGGCAGGAAGGCCCGGCCCGCATGACGCTGGCGGTGATTCGCCGCCAGGGGGGAGCGCCGCAGGCCACTTTGCTGCCTACCCGGGAGAAAACGTCCTGCCTTAATGCGGCGCTGGGCAACGGGCTGGCCGCCCACATCGTGGAGCTGGACGACGTACACCGGACCTCCATCATCCACGCCGGGGCGCCCATCATCGCGGCGGCTCTGGCGGCGGCCGAAATGGAGCGGGCCGGCGGGCGGCAGCTGCTGGCTGCCATCGTCGCCGGGTACGAAGTGGCCATCAGGGTCGGCGAGGCGGTGACCCCCGCCCATTATTACTATTGGCACACCACCGGCACCTGCGGCACCTTCGGAGCGGCCGCCGCCGCGGGAAAATTGCTGGACTTAAACCAGGAGCAGCTGGTCTGGGCGCTGGGCAACGCCGGCACGCAGGCGGCCGGCCTTTGGGAGTTTTTGGCCGACGGGGCCATGTCCAAGCACCTGCACCCGGGGAAGGCGGCGATGAACGGCGTGCTGGCGGCTTTGCTGGCCCGGGAGGGCTTTACCGGGGCGCGGCGCATCCTGGAAGGAGAAAAGGGTTTTTGCCGGGCCACGGCCCCCGTCTTTAACCTGGAAAAAATCACCGCCGGGTTGGGCAAGCCGCCCTACAAGATAGAGGAGAACTCCTTTAAAATTCACTCTTCCTGCCGGCATACGCACCCGGCTGTAGATGTGGCGCTGGCCCTGGCCAAAGAGCATGATTTTTCGATCCGTGAAATTGCCGCCGTGACAGTCTATACCTACGGCACGGCCCTGCAGATTACCGCCAACCACCACCCGAGAACTGTCTATGAGGCGAAATTCAGCCTGCCCTTCTGCGTTGCCCTGGCGCTGCGCGCCGGGAGCTGCAGCCTGGCCGATTTTTCTTCGGATGCTTTAAACGATCCTCAGATCAGGGAACTGATGACGAAAATTACTTTGGTTCTGGACAAAGATCTTGACTCCCGCCATCCGGCCAGGTGGCCGGCGGCGGTGGAAATCAAGACCCGGGGGGGCGGCGTATATCGGGGCGCCACCGATTTTCCTAAGGGTGATCCCGAAAATCCCGCTAGCCCGGCGGAACTGACGGCCAAATTCCGCTCCCTGGCTGCCAGCCCCTGGGGGGAGGAAAGAGCGCGGGCGCTGGAGAAAGCGGTGTGGGAACTGGAGAAGGTAGAAGACGTGGGTAAGATATTATGAAAATGGTCCGTTTTTATGTACCGAAGAATTGCTCATTGGATTGCTGAGGAGTTTTTCATTAGAACTCACGTTTCCTCTATTTATACTTGAAGGAGATGGTTGCCGTGCTCACCCACGAAGTGCTGGTTATCGGCGGCGGCCTGGCCGGTCTGATGGCGGCGCTGGCCGCTTCGGAAGAGGCGGAGGTCGCCGTGCTAAGCAAGCTCTGGCCCACCCGCTCGCATAGCGGGGCGGCGCAGGGGGGCTTTAATTCCGCCCTCGGGGAAGACGACAGCGTAGAGGCTCACATCTTTGATACCGTGAAGGGCGGCGATTATCTCGGCGATCAGGACGCCATCGAGGTGCTTTGCTCGGAAGGTCCGGAAGTAATCATGGAGCTGGAGCGGATGGGCGTGCCGTGGACGAGGACGGAAGACGGCCGGGTAGCGCAGCGCTCTTTGGGCGGGGCCGGGTTCCCCCGGGCGTGCTTTGCCGCCGATTTTTCCGGCCACGTTGTGCTGCACACGCTCTACGAGCAGGTGTTCAGGCGAGGGGTAAAAATTTACCCGGAGTGGCACTTGTTGAAGTTGCTGGTGGAGGACGGCCGGGTGGCCGGGGTGCTGGCTTACGATCTGGCGCGGGCTTCCCTGGAGGTAATGCGCGCTAAGGTGGTCATCCTGGCTACGGGCGGCTACGGCCGGGTTTTTTCCAAAACCACCAACGCCCACGCCAACACCGGCGACGGCATGGCCATCGCCTACCGCGCGGGAGCCGTCCTTTCGGATATGGAGTTCGTCCAGTTCCACCCGACGACGCTTTACGGCACGAACATTCTCATTTCGGAGGCGGCCCGCGGGGAAGGCGGCTACCTGCGCAACGCTTCCGGCGAGCGCTTCATGAAGCGCTACGCGCCGCAAAAAATGGAGCTTGCGCCGCGGGACGTGGTTTCCCGGGCAATTTTCAAGGAAATCAAGGAAGGGCGAGGGGTTGCCGGAAAGTACGTGCACCTGGACATGACCCATTTAGGGGAGGCGCTGATTAACGAACGCCTGCCCCAGGTGCGCGATCTGGCCGTTTGCTATGCCGGGGTAGACCCGGTGCACTCCCCCGTGCCCATCGAGCCCGCCCAGCACTACAGCATGGGCGGAGTACGCACCGATTCCTGGGGCGTGACCAGCCTGCCCGGCCTTCTGGCCGCCGGAGAGGTGGCCAACGTCAGCGTTCACGGGGCCAACCGTCTGGGGGGCAACTCCTTGCTGGAGACGGTGGTTTTCGGGCGGCGATCCGGGCGCAAGGCCGCGGCGCTGGCCAGAGGGGAAGTTGCCTGGCCCGCCCTTTCCCCAGCGACCGTTAAAGAGAGTCAGGAAGATTTCCTTGCCCTGTTTGGCTCCGGGGGGTCGGCGCAGGCTGCGGCGGCAGACGATATCCTGCAAATTCGCCGGGAGTTAACCGCTTTAATGACCAACCAGGTGGGTATTTTCCGGACGGGCGACGAGCTCTCCGACGCCGTCGCGCAAATCAGGCAGCTTCAGGCGCGCTACCGCGAATTAAAGCCGGCCTTCAAGAAGTGCCCCTTCAACTACGCCCTAACGGAATACCTGGAGGTGGGCTACCTGCTGGACTTAAGCGAGGTTATCGCCATCGGCGCTCTGCGCCGGACGGAGAGCCGGGGCGCCCACTACCGTTTGGATTACCCGCAGCGGGATGACCGGCACTGGCTCTGCCACACCTTTGTAAAGAAAGGCGCGGACGGGCCGGTGTTCAGCCTGCACCCGGTAACCATCACCCGCCACGCGCCGCAGGAGAGGGGGTATTAAAAGTGAAGGCGATTTTAAAAATCTGCCGCTTCAATCCCGAGGTGGACGAAAGGCCCTATTTTCAAGAATTCATCGTCGAAGTGGAAGAGCAGGAAACGGTTTTAGACGCCCTTTTTAAAGCCTGGCGGCAGGACTCAAGCCTATCCTACCGCCGCTCCTGCCGCAGCGCCATTTGCGGCTCCTGCGCCGTGGCCATTAACGGAAAGCCGTCGTTGGCCTGCCATACTTTAATCCGGGACGTATGGAGCGAGGACGGGCGTATAACGATCGAGCCTTTGCCGCATTTTAGGCAAGTCAAGGACCTGGTGGTGGACCTGGAGCCCTTCTTTGCGTCGCTAAAAGCTGCTGTTCCCTGGGTGATCACCAGGCCCGAACACGACGGGCGCATGTCTTTTGAGGCGGCCCGCGATATCGAAGGCCCGGCTACCTGCATCCTGTGCGGGGCCTGCGATGCCGCTATGGAGCTGCCCGGCGATGTTCGGCCTGCGGCGCTGGTCAAGGGCTTGCGGCTCGCCCTCGACCCGCGGGACGCTTTGGGCGCCGCCAGGCTGCGAATCTTTAACCTGCCGCCGGAAATTCTAAGGTTGTTTATTAAAAACCTGCCCGAGAATTGCCCAAAGAAGGTGACCATTCCGGAAAAAATTTTAGGGTAGCTTTGGCGGGTGATGGCTTTAATTGCGGGCGGATTTAAAATCGCCCGCTTAACTTATTAACTTTAGAGTCAAAAGTTTTTTCAAACCTATGCAACATCTTTGATGCATAACAGCAAGTGCCGACGTTGCTTCGCTGTAATTATCTGATATATCAACGTATCCTTGAAATCGCGGAAATTGTAGTAGAAGCATTTCAAGAT
>DYES01000032.1 GCA_020725585.1 Desulfovirgula sp. | reverse complement strand
TCGACGAAGTGCACATGCTTACGCAGGAGGCGTTTAACGCCCTGCTCAAGACCCTGGAGGAGCCCCCCGCCCACATAGTTTTTATCCTGGCCACCACCGAGCCCCAAAAGGTTCCGCTGACCATCCTCTCGCGGTGTCAGCGTTTTGATTTTCACCGCATTGGCATGCAGCCCCTGCTCTTACGCCTGCGAGAAGTTTGCCGGGGGGCCGGCCTGGAAGTGAGCGACGACGCCCTTTACCTAATCGCCCGCGCCGCCGAGGGCGGCCTAAGAGATGCCTTAAGTATCTTGGATCAGGTGGCCGCCTTTGGAGAAAAGCGGGTCACCGCCGAAGATATCCACCGGGTTTTAGGCACCGTCCGCGAGGAGATGCTGGACGAAATAATCGGCGCCCTGGACTGCGGCGACGCGGCTAAAACGCTCAGGCTGATCAGGTCCCTGGTGGAGCAGGGCAAAGAGCTGCGGCTTTTCGTGCGCGAGCTGCTGGCCCGCCTGCGCAGTCTGCTTTTGCTGCTGGTTTCTCCGGATTTGGGGGATGAATTAAGCCCTCACGAAAGAGAAAGATTGAGCGCCCAGGCCAACGCCCTGGGCAAAGAGAAGCTGCTGCTTCTTTTGGATATTTTAAGCCGGACGGAACAGGACATGAGGTGGAGTACGCAGCCGGGGATTTTACTGGAAGTTGCCCTGGTCCAGGCCATCCGCGCCGGGGGTGCCGGGGAGGGCGCTCCGGGGGGCGATTTGGCGCGGCGCGTGGCCAGGCTGGAGGAATTGGTGGCCGCTCTGGCAGGGGAGCGGCAAGACGTTGATCTGCCCCGGACGGGAAGGGAAAAGGAGGGCGCGGAAAGCAAAGAGATTGGGGACAATAAAGAGGCTGAAGGTAAAGCTGAGGATAAGAATGAGCATAAGGATGATAAAGGTAAGGGAAGTATATTAAGCAAGGAGGGTATAGGAAGGAAGGAGAACGAGGAAGAGGGAAGCAGGGAGCCTGAGGGGGAAAGCGAGCGAAAAGACGGGCACCCAGGAAAGATGGGAGCGAAAACAGACCGGGGAACAAGAGGAAGAGGGGCGGGCTCAGGGCTTAAATCTGAAGAGGCGCCCGCCGGCGGCGCTATGGTTCCCGGCGAAACAAAAAAAGAGAAAGGAGCGAGCCGGGCGCCGGCAAAGCCGAAAGACGAAGGGGAAGGCCCGGCTTTTCAGGAGGTTGCCTCCCGTTGGAAAGGTTTTTTGGAGGCACTCAAAAAGGACGACCCTCCGCTGTATAGTTTTTTAACGTACGGGTGGCCCCAGCAGTTGAGCAGCAATACTTTAATCATTGCCTTTGCCAAAGAGTACGGGTTGTACAAGGACTACCTGGAAGGCAAACTGAAAGATATTTCCCGTGCTGTGAATTCTTTTTTTGTCCGGAGCTGGGAGGTCCGGCTTAGTTACGGGGAGCGCCCCCGGGGAATGGATTTTTCCCCAGAGAATCAAGAGTTAAGCACCGAGGAAGCGCTTTCCCTGTTTGGCGTCCGAGAAGAAGATTAAGGGGGAAGAGCCATGGGAATGAACATCAACAAAATGATGAAACAGGTTCAAAAGATGCAGGCCGAAATGATGAAGCTGCAGGAAGAGCTGGGCGAGCGCACGGTGGAAAGCACGGCCGGCGGCGGGGCGGTAAAGGTGGTGGCCAACGGGAAGCAGGAACTGGTGGCAATCGAAATCAAGCCCGAGGTGGTCGACCCCGAAGACGTGGAAATGCTGCAGGATCTTATTTTAACGGCGGTAAACAGCGCCCTTAACCAGTCCCGGGAAATGGTGGCCGGTGAAATGCGCAGGTTTACCGGCGGGCTAAATATCCCGGGCCTGTTTTAGGAGTGAAGGGCGTGAAGCTGCAGACCGGTTCGCTCGCCCGTCTCGTGGAAGAGCTGGCCAGGCTGCCCGGCATCGGGCCCAAAAGCGCCCAGCGCCTGGCTTTTTATCTTTTAAACGCTCCTTTAGAAGTTGCCGAAAAACTGGCCGGCGCTATCCTGGAGGCCAGAAAAAGCATCCGCTACTGCTCCGTTTGCGCCAACTTAACCGACGCCGAGACCTGCGCCGTCTGCGCCGACCCGCGCCGGAACCAGGAGGTGCTCTGTGTGGTGGAAGAGCCCAAGGATGTTTTGGCGATGGAAAGGGTGCGGGGCTTTAAGGGGCTTTACCACGTTTTGCACGGCGTCCTTTCCCCGCGGGACAACCTGGGGCCCGCTCAATTGACCATCAAACAGTTGATGGCCAGGCTAAAAGGGGGGCAGATCAAAGAAGTTATTTTGGCCACCAACCCCAATATGGAGGGAGACGCCACCGCCCTTTACCTGGCCGAGCTGATCCGGCCGCTGGGAATAAAGGTTACGCGCCTCGCGCACGGCCTGCCGGTGGGGGCCAGCATTGAATACGCCGACGAAATAACCCTGACCAGGGCCTGGGAAGGAAGACAGGAGGTTAAATAAACAGGAGATTAAAAGCTCAAATAAATATAAAAATAAATATATAAATACGAATACTAACTAGCCATTTTTATACTGGAAGTACCGGGGAAAATTTAGGATCGAGCTCTCAACGGTGGTTTATTAAAAACCACCGTTAATTCTACCATGGCGAATAGCAGATTGGGGTTTTGCGGAGGTAAGTTAATAACCAAGTAAAAAGATAAGCTTGCAACAAACTGATCGTCGATTGTGAAGATTGTGAAAAATCGATAAACCATGACGATGGTTTGAAAGGGGAGGCCCGTCTGATGAAAAAGGGGAGTTATGGTATTTTTGAAAAGAAATGCTTAACATCGCGCACCATAGAGATTTTGCGTCTTATTTATGAAAAAGACGGGATGCTTTGTACAGGCAGTTGTTGCCGCCAAAAAAAGGAACACTTGCACTGCCGGCAGATAGGGAGGGATTTGGGAATGGGATTTTCGGCAGTTTGGGAACACTTGAACTTTCTTTTGCAAGAAGGCTTGGTGGAACGGAAAAGGATTGGCGACGGGCCAGTAAACTTTATGTTAACTTCGCAGGGTGAAAAAGTACTCTTTGCCGCTGCTGGAGGAAAAGAGTCACCTTTTAGTTAATATTAGTTAATATTTATTTGGAACGGGTTATTACCACTTTATTTTGGTTTGGAACGGTTTTTGCAAGCAAGAAAAACAGTAAGCGCCATGTAGTGTGGGGGAGAAAAATGAAAATCAGCAAGTTTGTTTCCCCGGAAATAATCTTCGGTCGGGGAGCCATGAGTCAGGTTGGCGAGAGCGCCCTGCGGGTGGGGGCAAACAAAGTTTTTGTGGTCAGCGACGAAGGGGTAACTAACGCGGGATGGGTAGAGCGGGCAGTTGCTTACCTTAACGCTGTCGGTCTGCAATACGAAATTTTTTACCAGCTTACCAGTAACCCTAAGGATTACGAAGTGACCAGGGGATTGCAGAAGTACCTTGATTCAGGCTGCGACGTTCTCTTGGCGGTGGGCGGCGGCAGTCCCATCGACGTGGCGAAGTCAATTGCGATTCTGGCTACTAACGGCGGAAGAGTTCAGGATTACGAAGGGATTAACAAGATAAGTAAACCGCTGCCGCCGATGTTGGTAGTCGCTTCCACAGCCGGGTCTGGTTCGGAAGTGACCCAGTTTGCCATTGTTGTGGACAGCCTGCGTAAGCTCAAAATGGCCATCATTTCCAAATCTTTGGTGCCGGACATTGCCATCATCGATCCGGAAATTCTGCAAACCAAAAGTGCTAAACTTACGGCCGCTACGGGAATCGATGCTCTTTGCCACGCCATCGAAGCGTTTGTTTCTTTGGCCGCGACACCTTTAACAGATGTCCACGCTTTAAACGCCATACGGTTGATTTCCGGGAACTTGCGTGAATCTGTTGCCTGCCGCACTAACCTGGAAGCCAAAACGAATATGGCCATGGCCAGTTTAAATGCAGCACTGGCCTTTTCGAACGCTATTTTAGGGGCCACCCACGCCATGGCCCACCAGGTAGACGGGCTTTTAGACCAGCATCACGGCGAATCCAACGCCTCCCTTTTGCCCCACGTGATGGAATTTAATTTAATTGCCTGCCCCGAAAAATTTAAGTTAATTGCTTCTGCGATGGGTGAGGAAGTAACGGGCTTATCCACGCGCGCCGCGGCCGAGAAGGCTGTCGAGGCAGTCCGGCGTTTAATTGCCGATGTGGGGTTGAACAAAGGTCTTGGTGAGCTCGGCTTAAAGGAGGAATTTATTCCCAGGCTAAGTAAAAACGCCTTAAACGATGCATGCCTAATTACTAATCCCCGCGATGCCGATGAAAATGACCTTGAGGCTATATTTAAAAGGGCGATGTGAAGATAAGCAAAAAGATAAAGGGGGTGTCCAAGATGGTGTATAGCAATAAGTTTAAATTGATTGAAAATTTAACCGGTGTTAATTCTTCCAAACTTAATTACTACGTGGAGCTAAAACAGCGGAATGCGGAAATAATTAAGCAAAATTATAGATTGGAGATTATCCACCAGTTGGTTAGAGACATTAACATTGATATGTCCATAGAGGATATTATCGGGCGGGTTTACGACCGGCTGCCGTTGGCGCTGCCCTGTGATTTCTTAGGCCTTTTTCTTTTGCGTTGGGATGAGTTGTACCTTGCGGCCATGGCGCCAAATAATTTTTCAATGGCCAACCCTGTGCCGCGCTCATCTTTTCTTTGGCGCTGCCTGAAAGAAAAAAAGGCGGTGGTCTTTGACCCCGCCCGGAAGGGCAACCTTTTTGGCGAGGAGAATCCCGACCCGGTCAAAAAGCTGCGTTCGCTGGTTGCAGCACCCCTTTTCGTGCGCTCGACAGCCCTGGGACTGTTGCTGGTGGGCAGCGGGCAGGAGGCAGTTTATTCAGGTGCTGAACTGCACTTTATGGCCCAACTGGCCGATCAGCTGGCCATTTGTTTGCAGAACGCCAGGCTTTACAAACAGGTATCGCGGGCCAAGCGGGAGTGGGAAGAAACCTTCAAGGCCGTCACAGATCCGATGTTGGTGATTGATCTCCATTACAATATTCTTCGCTGCAACGACCGGTTGCCTTCCGGGCTGGCCGGGATAAAAGAGGGGATAAAAGGCAAAAAATGCTATGAAATGCTTTGGGGGCGGCGTAAAGCCTGTGAAGATTGCCTGCTTCAGGAAGTGCTGAGGACGGTCAAGCCGGCGTACAGGCAAGTGCAGGCGGAGCCGGGATTGGTATTGGATCTAACGTATTACCCGGTTTTTAACGAAGACAAGAAAGTGGCAGCGGTTATTTTGCACATGAAAGACATTACCGAAAAGGTCAAAATGGAGGCTCGGCTGGTCCAGTCAGCTAAGCTGGCTGCGATCGGCGAAATGGCGGCAGGAATCGCCCATGAGCTGAATAGTCCGATGACGGTGATCATTGGAACGGCGCAGCTCCTCCTGAGGGAAAAGGATGAAGAAAACCCGGAGGCCCAACTTTTAAAAGATATTGTCAATTGCGGGCTGCGTTGCAAAAAAATAATTCAAAACCTTCTTACGTTTTCTCGACAAGAACATTATCCCCTGGCTTCGACCGACTTAAATGAAGAGATAAAGCGTGTTTTGAGTCTCGTCCAATACCACTTTAACCAGAACAAGATCGCGATTATCCAGAACCTGCAACCTGCTCTGCCCAAAGTTAAGGCAAATGGTTACCAAATCCAGCAGGTAATCATCAACTTTCTTTTGAACGCCAGGGATGCTTTAGAAGGGGTGGAGCGGGACAAGGTGATCGCGGTGAGTACCTCGGTGCGGGAAGATGGCGAAAAAAAGTGGGTGGTGGTTGGCGTGCGGGACAATGGCATAGGTATTGCCGCTGAAAATCTACCTAAAATTTTTAATCCCTTTTACACCAGCAAAGAGGCCACGAAAGGGACGGGCCTGGGGCTTTCCGTCAGCCTGGGTATTGCCGAGGCGCACGGAGGCGCCATCGAGGTAGAAAGTGTGCCGGGTGAGGGGAGCACCTTTTCCCTGGTCTTGCCTGCAGAAGAGTGATTTTTCTTTTGAACGCTGGTCGCTTTTAAAAAAAAAAATTACGAGTTAAATAATGTGGAAATTGAGGTGGTGGTAAAGTATTGTGCCGGAAGTAAAAGTCCTTATTGTTGACGACGAAGCGGATGTAGGGGCCTTTTTTTGCCGTCTTTTACAAAGAAAAGATTACGATGTTCAAGTTGCCTTAAGCGGTGCGGAGGCAGACCGGTACGTACGCGAAAGGTCTTTTGATGTAGCGCTAGTGGATTTGAAGCTGCCTGATGCCGACGGTCTTACTATTTTAAGAAAAATAAAAAACGTTCAGCCCAACTGCGAAGTAATCATTATGACCGGATACAGCACCACCAGGACGGCAGTCAAAGCCATCCAGTACGGAGCATATGATTATTTGGATAAACCCTTTGAGGACATTGACCAGGTAGAGAGGTTGATTGAAAGTGCTGCCGCTTCTGGTCAAAATTCCCGGAAAGGGATGCTTGGGGCCGGTGCCGAGTGGGTTCAGATTGTTCACGAGATGGGTTTTCAGATCGGAATTTCTCCGGTTGTGCGCCGTCTTTTCGATATAGCTTATAAGATTGCCAAAAAAGATGTCAACGTATTAATTCAGGGAGAAACCGGCACCGGTAAGGAGGTGCTGGCCAGGTTTATTCACGCTGCTTCCGGCCGTTCTTCCCGCCCCTTTCTGGCGGTCAACTGCGGGGCTTTGCCGGAGAACCTTCTGGAGAGTGAACTTTTCGGCCACGAGAAAGGTGCTTTTACCGGAGCGAGCAATATGCGCCGGGGTATTTTTGAAATTGCCGACCGGGGGACGCTCTTTTTAGACGAAATCGGCGAGGCTACTTTGGCCATTCAGGTTAAGCTTTTGCGTGTTTTAGAAACCGGCGAGTTTCTAAGGGTGGGAGGAGAGAAGCCCATTAAGACCGACGTGCGGGTAATTGCCGCCACCAACAAGGATCTGGAACGGGCCTTGATCAATAGAACTTTTCGAGAGGATCTCTTTTACCGCCTTGATGTGGTGCGCCTGGAGTTGCCCCCTTTGCGCGAACGCAGGGAAGACATTCCGGTATTGGTCGAATATTTTGTCCGCAAAGTAAACCCGAACCTGCTCGTCTCCTTAGAAGCGATGAATTATTTATGTGCCTACCCCTGGCCCGGTAATATCCGCGAGTTGGCCAATACCGTCACCCAGATGGCGGTTTTGTGTGAAGACCGAATCATCTTGCCAAAACATTTGAGTGCCAAGATCGTGTCTGAGCGGCGAGCCGGTATGAAGTCTTTCTTTGCGGGCGAAGGCGCGCTTGACGGCCAGTTCAGCAGGCAGGCTGATGACGCCCAGGGGGACGATCCAAACCCTGGGACCACAATTTCTTTGTCGATTCTTAATCACGGTCTTGCCTACTATTCTTCCCGTCAGGAAGCTTTGGACAGGGCTGGCAACGAGGAATTGGTCGCGCTTTGGGATCTGGCGGGGCGTTTTAAAGAAAATTTGCTCGACGTGATGAGAAAAAGGGGCTTGTTAACAGCTCAGCCGCCCTCTCTGGAGGAAGTCGAGGCGCGCGCCATTTGTGAGACGCTTTGCTACTATCAGGGAAATATTGCCATGGCTGCCCGCTCGCTTGGCATCGGCCGAAACACCCTTTATCGAAAGATTAAAGAGTATAACATTAAGGTACAACATTAATATGAAGGGAAAGCAATTTTAAAAAAATTTGTTTAAAGGATGGACGACGGCCCTTTGTCTTTAGGAACTAATGTTAATTTATGGAACAGTTGTCCCATAAATTAACAGGTTACTGTTCCTAAACAGTACAGGGCTGTTTTTTATTGTTTTCTATTTTAATTCGGTACCGTGATATTTTTCACTTAATTTATTTAATTACTTGCTTTTATACCTTATCCAAAAACAGTTTTGCTTTGCTGGTACGAAAGTTGCAAAAAATCAAGTTATCCACTCTTTTTAATTTTTTAACAAATGAGTTCTTTTGATTATAGATGGGAGTACTTTGAACTTCAGGCAAAAGACTTCTTTGGCAATAGGGGGTGAAAATGAAAAGGGAGTGGCAAGGACGGGTATAGAAATGCCTTTTTTACGGAGAGGTTCAAACCACAATTTAGGAGGTGTGCTGATGCCGAGCAAGGTTTATTTTTCTCCTGCGGGAGCGACAAACTGGGCGGAAAGCTTGATTGCGAAAGCTAAAGAATTATTTTACCTTGCTGAGCTGGACAAATGTATCAAACCGGGTGATACGGTGGCCATTAAAGTGCATGTCGGCGAGTGGAATCGTACCGCTGTATTGCGTCCGGAGTACGTGGCGTGTATTGTGGAAGAAGTGAAAAAATGTGGCGGTAAACCGTTCGTGACCGATTCCACCACCTTGACTTATCATGCCTTTAACAGTCGGTTCGATGAAATAGGGATCTTGAAATCTGCTTACAGGCACGGTTTTAACCCGAATTCTCTCGGTTGCCCCGTGGTTCCGGCGGATGGTTACATCGGCCACGACGATGTGCGCGTGGAGATTCCGAACGGAATTATTTTAAAAGAAACTTATGTCGGGCGCGCCATTGCCTGTGCCGATGCGGTGCTTAATATAGCGCACGCCAAAGGCCACCCCATTACTTCATTTGGCGGCTGTATAAAGAATTTCGGTATTGGCGGCCAGTCAAAAAGAGGAAAATATACCACGCACTTGGCTATGTGGGGCGATCCTGCCGACGCCATCGGGTATCCCCTGGTAAATGCTCAAAACTGCGCCGGTACGGGCTGCAAGTGGCACAAACTTTGTGAAGACGGATGTCCGGAAAGCGCCATCACGATTAGTGAAAAGGGGTTTAAGCTAGATTTTGGCAAGTGTCGGCTTTGTTACAGCTGTCAGGTTACCTGCTTGTTTACCGGGGAAACCGCCATCGGCTTCCGGGATGATTACTTCCCTTACGCTCAAATTGCCATGTCGGACGCGGCTAGAGGCGTTCTCAACTTATTTGCTCCCGAGAAAGTGGGATATATGGCCTACGTTGTTGACGTGGCGCCGGAGTGCGACTGTTTCCCGTGGGCGGGCCTACCCATCGTTCCGGACATCGGTATCCTGGCTTCAAAGGACATAGTGGCGATAGACACCGCGGCTGTTGATTTGATTGACGCCGCTCCGAACTATCCCGGCTCCCGCGCCGAGGAACTCGGCTTAAAACCGGGCGATGATAAGTTTAAAGCCGTTAATCTGGTCACTCCACGCATCCAGCTCCGGGCGGCGGAAAGGCTCGGCATGGGCAGTATGCAGTACGAATTGGAGAAGGTCGAACCTGTGCTTACCCCGGAAAACATTGGTAAACACCAGTACCTCCAGGAACCCTCTACTTTAACCTTGCGAAAATGGTATAAAAAAGGCGGCCATGTACTGGATGGCGTTTTGCCCTTTAAGCGCATCCCGTTCGAGCAAAGGAACTGGCAGGAATTTGCTTAAGGATAATCTTTGGAAATCTATAATCAATCTATAATCTATAAAGGCAACTCTATAAAGCCGTTAGTCCAGGTTTTACCTGGACTAACGGTACGCATTGCTTTTGCAGGGCTTATTGAAGTGCCGCGGAAGTGTGGGAAACAAAGAGGAGGGAAGCGGGTGCCGGAGGTCTTTATGGTGGGAGCCCGGGCTGCTCAGGCCGGGAGCAGCTGCCTCAATAAGATTGCTATGCTTTTAAAAGTTCCGGAGTTTGCGGAAATGATTCCGACGGGTAAAAAAAATACCTTTATCAAAACGAATTTTAGTCAGGTTGGTTACGCCAGACACATCAGGCCGGTGTTGATCCGGGCAATTGTAGAGGCTGTCCGGGAAATAGGGGGAAAGCCGGTGGTGACAGATACATCGGGATTTTCCCCCAAGGGCAGTTTTCCGGGTGATCAATGGTTTGAAGCGGCAGAGCTAATGGGTTATTCAGAAGCCGCGCTTAATTGTGAGCGTGTTATCGCGAACGGATACGAGGGCAATGACGGGGAGTTCGTATCCACCGGCGGCAATGAGCTGGGTGGGGTGGAGGTGGCCCGGGTGATCGTGGAAGCGGAATGTTTGGTGGTAGTTTCCCACGTCACTGCCCACCCGCTGGCGGGTTATTTCGGGGCTTTAGTGAATATCGGCCTGGAGTGTCTGAATAATTCCGGCAAGGCAAGAATACACGGCGGCTTAAAGCCCACCTGGGAGGAGGCTGTTTGCGATCGCTGCGAAACGTGCTTTGCGTACTGTCCGTGGGGCGCCTTGCAAGGCAACGGAACCCCGTATTTAACGGAAAATTTGTGCTCCGGGTGCGGAATGTGCCTCCTTGTTTGTCCCCAACGGGCCTGGAGGTTGCGCTGCGAACAGGCTGCGACTTTTCAACGCAGGGTGGCGGAGTCCGCGGCGGCGATCGTGAAGACGCTTAACAAAAAGATCGTTTACCTGAATTTTTTGTTGGACGTGGTGCCTCAGCCGGATAGGTTTTTCTGGTCTGACGTACCGTTTGTTCCGGATCTGGGTTTTTTGGCCTCCACGGATCCGGTTGCCTTAGACGCGGTAACTGTTGAACTTGTCCGGCGGGCACCGGGGATGCCCAACTCTGCTGCCCAAGAGGCTGGGGTGCTTGCCTGCGGGCAGGAGAAGTTTAAAGCATTAACCGGTGTTGACCCGCTGTACCTTTTGACACATGCCGAAAAAATGGGGATAGGCTCCAGGCGTTGCGAGGTACTGGTGGCAGAGGGGTGACGTTTCTTTGGAACAAGAAATCTTTGAAATAATTAATATGCGGGAAGCGGTTAAAGCGGAGTTAGCCGGCAAGTACGGGCCAATTGCAGATGCTTTACGCCACGTGCGGCATAAAATAGCTGTCTTGAGCGGCAAGGGAGGCGTCGGCAAGACCAGCGCCACCGTGAATATGGCGGCCGTTTTAAAGCAGCAAGGCAAGGAAGTCGGTATCTTCGACGCTGACGTCCACGGACCCAGCGTTCCGAAAATGATGGGGCTTTCCAGGCGTACCGACTTGCAGGGCGCGTGGCAGATGAAGGCAGTGGAAACCGAGCAGGGGGTGAAAGTGATGTCGGTGAGCCTTTTTTGGCCCGGCGAATCCACCCCGGTAATGTGGAAGGGCCACTATAAGGCGCGCGTGATCCGGCAGCTTCTGGCTTCGGTTCGCTGGGGCGCCTTAGACTACCTTCTGGTTGATCTGCCGCCCGGCACGGGAGATGAGCCGATCACAGTTATGAAGTCGCTGCCCGGTTTAAACGGGGTGGTGGTGGTGACCACGCCGCAGGAAGTTGCGGTGGCTGTATGTAAAAAAGCCGTTGAAAGTGCCCGCGAACTTGGCGTCCCAATCCTGGGCCTGATTGAAAATATGAGCGCGCTGGTTTGCCCTCACTGCCAAAAGGAAGTTCCGGTCCTGGGCGAAGGCGGGGGAGAAAATCTGGCCCGGACTTACCAGATACCGTTCTTAGGACGTGTTCCCCTGGACATCCATGCCGGAAAGGCAGCCGATGAAGGTGTACCGGTAGTGCTTTGTTATCCTGATTCTCCCGCGGCTCAAGCCTGGCGAGACTGTACGAAAAAAATGCTCGCGATTGCTGGGGAAGGAGGGGGGTCGCCTTGAAGATTTTAATTACCGGCGGGGCGGGTAATATCGGCAAGAAGGTAGTCAATCTGGCGCGGCAAGACGGAAACGAAGTGGTTGTTTTTGACGTTGTGCAGGCCGATTTTGGCGACCTCGAGGATCAAAAAGGGATTACGGTAATTAAAGGTTTTATTACCGATCCGGATGCCGTAGCGTCCGCCGTAAAGGGTGTTGAGGCGGTAATTCACCTGGCTGCCTTAATGCCTCATTTGTGTACTGACTGGGAGAGGACTATGGCAGTAAATGTGGGCGGAACGAAGAACGTTTTGGAAGCTCTGGTCCAGGAGGGGCGCGACGTTCATTTTGTTTTATCGTCCTCGGTTGCTACCTACGGTGATACCACAAAGGATGAGCCGCCGATCAGGACCGACCACCCGCAGAATGCCCTCGATCTGTATGCCGAGAGTAAAATCGAAGCGGAAAAAGCGGTGCTCGCGGCGGGTATTCCCTACACCATTTTGCGCATTTCGGGTGTAGTCATGGCTGCTTTTTACGATCCCAACCCATGGCAGTTCAAGCGCGAGCAGAGAGTGGAATTTATCAGGCGAAAAGATGCGGCTGCGGCTTTATATAACTCTGTAACGGCCAGGGAAAGCCGGAACAAAATCTTCAATATTGCCGGTGGCAGGGAATGGCAAATGCTTGGCTACCAGTGGGCCGAAAGGCACCTTTCCGTCCTGGGTATTCCTGTGGAAGAGGCTGTTTACGCGGATCGGCCCGGCTGGTTCGACTGGTACGATACAGCCGACAGCCAGGCTGTTTTAAGGTATCAAAATTCCACCCCGGATGATTTTTTTGAGGAATTGGCCGCAGTAGTGGAGGAGTTTTACAACCAATAAATGCCCGTAAGGTGTAATCAACCAGTTTTTTTCTTAAAGTAAGCGGAGGAGGTATAAATAATGACAGGCTACCCCGCCTACGGGAATACGGAGAGAACGCTGGAAAATTTAAGGGCCGCGCTGGCCGGAGCCAATAGTGAAGCTAAGCTAAAAATCGAAAAGTTAATTGCTGATCTCGAGGCCATTAAAAACAACCGGACCTTCATGCGTACCCAAAAGGCGGAAAAGGTTACCGAAAATACAGTGCGCAATAGCCTGGAACTGATCAACGACCCGAACGATCCTGAAAAAATCTCCGTCCTGGAAAGTGATATTGCTTTTTTGGTGGAAAAAGTAAAAACCATGGTTATCCGTATGACTTAAACTTACGGGAATGATTGAGTATGGGACAGCCCATTAATGAGGTCGTTATAAAAGCAGGAAAAGAGGCGCTGGCGCTCCTTCACCAATTTGTGGCCGGCCGCCTTACCCGTGAGGAGCTTTCTTCCTGCTTGGCCGGGCTCGACACGGACGGAATCGTATCCGCATACTGGCCGGAGTTAACAGAAGAGGCCAGGTTTGTTCCTCACTGGCAGGTGCTGCAGACGTTGCGCGGCCTGATGGAAGAACTGGACTATCAGCTTCGCGAGTACGGCGAGTCGACCATCTATGAGGATATAAAAGAAATCGCTTTAAGTTTAAAGCTTATCGAGAAGCAAAAATAAATTTTATTGATTTTAAGATGATGGAGAGGGAACTGCATGAGAATCGCCTATTTCGATTGTTTTTCCGGAATTAGTGGCGATATGTGCCTGGGCGCCCTGGTTGCTGCGGGAGTGGATTTTAGGGTACTTCAGGAGGAACTTGCCAAGCTGTCCTTAGCTGGTTATCGCCTCTGCTGGAAAAAAGTTAAGTATAACGGTATTTCCGCTGTAGACTTCACTGTAGAACTTTTGAAAACAGAGCAGCCGGCTCGGTGCCTGGCAGATATCGAGGCAATTATCAATGACAGCCCTTTGCCGGAGGAAGTAAAAGCCAAAAGTAAGGAAGTGTTTTTGCTCTTAGCATTTGCTGAGGCAGCCGTACATGACACGACGCCGGACAGCATTCACTTCCATGAAGTAGGTGCCGTAGACGCCATTGTGGATGTGGTCGGCACTGTGCTTGGCCTCTATCTTTTAGGCGTGGAGAAAGTTTACGCCTCTCCCCTGCCTTTGGGGAGAGGTTTCGTTAAGTGTGAGCACAGTCTCCTCCCCGTACCGGCGCCGGCGACACTGGAGATATTAAAAGGTGTTCCGGTTTACGGAGTGGGTGAGCAGAATGAACTGGTCACTCCTACGGGAGCGGCGCTGATTACCGTTTTAGCAGATGTCTTTTCTGCTTATCCTTCTATATGTATCGAAAGGGTCGGGTACGGAGCCGGCAAAAAGATTAGGGAGTATCCAAATTTACTAAGACTTGTCATCGGCGAATGGCAGGAACCGGAAGATTTTGAGTCCCTTTTCTACCCTCGGCTTTGCGGTTGTCCCCTTGGTTTTGGCCGGAGCAAACGGCCCAGATTCGCGGCAGGCAACTCCGCTCATGATCACTTCCGGCAGGCGGGTGCTCCTGGTCATAGCCGCGAACAAGTTCACGAACATGAACCTGTTTAAAGATACTAAAGAGATGTTTGTTTTGAGAGGTAAAAGAATAAAAAGTAAAAATTTGGAGGAGGAAATTGCTGATGCATAAATTCCTTAGACTCAACATGACCAAAAAAGAAGTGAAGTTCGAAGACGTACCCCAAAAATACGCCCTTTTGGGCGGACGCGCCTTGACTTCGCAAATTGTGGCGGACGAAGTGCCTGCTACCTGTGACCCCCTGGGAAAGTTCAACAAGCTCG